>NZ_JENA01000028.1 GCF_000586015.1 Candidatus Synechococcus spongiarum SH4
GCCATAGATACGTCGAACAAAACGTTTATGCTGTAATGATGATAAATCCAGATCTTTAATTTCAGTAGTTGACAGCAGCAGGTGACCACCATCAACGGGCTTGTTACCAAAATCCATCTTGGCAATGCCGGCGAGTGGCTCAGGGGCTTGTTGCACGATTACGTTTGCCCCGCTGACCAGATAGGCATTGATATTTTCAACGTCTTTCACAATAACCTTACCATCCTTACCCAGTCCATACAGCTTCCGCACCGGCCCTACATTCTTTGAGATGCCCACAATCACCACTGTTACCCCTGCATTGTGGCTGGCCAGATTGGCCCATTTGAAGCTGGTGTGGGCAAAGGCGATTTGATGGCCTGTCTTGAAGAGTAATGGCCAGAGGATGGGCACTTGCTGCCCTTGACAGATGGAGTTGGTGGCCACGAATGCCGTGGCGGCGGTGGCGTGCTGGCCGTAGTCCGCTGCTTTGATGAACCAGCCCGCCACGTAGTCAAGAGATTTCCAGCGTGTGGTGCGTCCCTGGAAGAGGTGTTTCAGGTCGTCTTTCTGCTCCGGTTTCTGCCATGTTGACCCTAGATAGGGCGGATTCCCACAGATGTAGGTCTCCCCACCCTCATTATCAAACTCAACCTCCGGCTGTTCCAGTGGCGTATCCAATAGATCGTTTTCATGGTATTTCACGGTTACCCCCATCCCTGCGGGTGGGCAGACGCTCAGCCAGTCCAGCCGCAGGGCGTTGCCGCAGGTGATCCAGTTTTGTGCATCCAGGGGCAGGAAGTCCGTCAGGGCTTCTTTCTGGCCCCGGTAGAGTTCATCGCATTGGTATTCGGCGATGATCAGCGCCAGCCGGGCGATCTCGGCGGGGAAATCCCGCAATTCGATGCCCCGGAAGTTGGTGAGGGGGATGACGGTGGGGCGGCCGGCTTCGCCGCGCCGCTGGTTGATCTCGTCCTCAATGGCCCGCATTTTCTTGTAGGCGATCACAAGAAAATTACCCGATCCACAGGCGGGATCAAAGACCCTGATCCGGGCCATACGGTTGCGCAGATTCAGCAGTTTGCGGGAATTGCCCTGGGCTTCTTCCAATTTCTGCCGTAGATCATCCAGAAACAGGGGATTGAGTACTTTCAGGATATTGGGCACACTGGTGTAGTGCATTCCCAGGGCGCCCCGTTCCTCGTCGTCGGCCACGGCCTGGATCATGGAGCCGAAGATATCCGGGTTGATCCGTTTCCAATCCAGGTGGCCGATGTGGAGAAGATAGGAGCGGGCAACGGGACTGAAGTTGGGTACGTCCCCGCTGCCGGAAAACAACCCGCCGTTCACGTAGGGGAAGCCCCTGGCCCAGCGGGCAATACCTGCCGCTCTGTGATCCTCTTCCCTGGTGTTCATGGCGCGGAACAACTCGCGGATCACCGCTCCCATATTGAAACGGTCGCTCATTTTCTCGATGGTGGGGGTGAAGGCGGTATTTTTCAAGATACCGGTGTCCTCGGCAAAGAAACAGAAGATCAATCGCGCCATGAAGCGGTTCATGTCATGGCGTCGTTCGGAGGTGTCCCAGTCGGGGTTGGTTTTGCGAAGCTCCATGTATAAACGATTCAGCCGCCCCGTGGCTTTGACGTCAAAGGCGCTCTCGCTGATTTGCCGAACGGTGGCGATGCCCGCCAGGGGCAGGAAAACGCCAAAGTAGTTGGGGAAATCCGGATAGTCACAAACAATGAAAGTAGCGCTTGCCAAGTCTTCCGCTTGCAACTCCTCCCCGTCGGTGGCGAGGATCAACTTTGCCTTGGCCCGCTTGGTGGCAGGGCTGTCCCTCAGGGCAGCCATGGTTTCTGTAGCCTTTCCTGGGGGACACACCTTGATATGGATGTTGTTGGCCTGGAGCACGCCGCCCGCCAGATCGGATTTATTGGAGGCGCCGGAGCGGAGACGCTTGATGGTGGTGGGCTTGTTGCCAAAGGCTTCCAGAAAGGCGTAGGGGAACCCCTCCCCATCAAACGGCTGGGCCGCCAGGGCCGCTACGGCTTCCTCAATATCGACCGGGTTCATGGATTCCCCTGCTGGGTGGAATGGGCGGGGCTGGCCCATCATAGGGGTTGGGGGTCGGTGCAACCCCGTTCGGCTGCTGTGGGGCGGGGGCAGGATTTACCCGGGCTTGCGATCCCGGCCTTGCAGGTGATGATCAAGAGACCAGATGCAGACACGGCTCAAGGGGTGCCGTTGACACGCCGCTTCCCACTCTTTAATGATCGACAGGTCAACCAAACCGGCTTTCCTTTCTGCAGAGTCCGGGAACGCATTCAACCAATCCTTCAGTTGCTCATGGTCTGGCAAGGGAACCAAATTCCATGGCGCCTCTCCTGCCAGGGCCTTGCCCATCTGGTCTCGCAACTTCTTGGCGTGGTGCCACCGCTTGTTGCCGTCGCCAAGCTGGGCAATGTGATTGCCGGTCTCCAGAACCACTCCCAGGGGCACAAGCAACGTGGCATTTCTATCAATACACTGCTCGAACTGCTCTAATACAATCTCTCGATCCTGATTGAAATTCGGCACATCCAAGACATTGAGCAAGATGCTGGTATCGATAATCACGATCTCTCCCATTGGCTTATCCCACCCCTGCCCGCAGCTCCGCCAACCAGGCATGGGCCCGTCGTTTGCGTTCTTCAGGTGTCGGGCCGTGTTTGGCGAAGTGGTCGATGATTCCCTGGGTCAGGAGATGACCGACTCCGCCTTGGGCGATGAGGGCCGGATAGTTTTCCATGTCCATCAGGCGAACCAGGCAACTGGCGCCATCCTCGCCGTGTCGATAGCAGAAGACCACATGGGGAACTGCATCGTCCGGCAGAGCGTCCAGCAAGGCGGGGTTATGGCTGCTGAGGAGGATCTGGAGATTGCGCTGGCGGGCAATGCGCAACAGATGGGCCAGCAACTGCTTGGCTCGGCTGGGATGAATGCCGTTGTCCACCTCTTCAATGACAACGAGGCTACCCGACGGCGCCGACAGGGCAGCGGCGGCAATGGCAAGGACGCGAAGGGCACCGTCGGACAGCAGGGTGGCGTCCCATGGAGACGTCACGCCGCCAAAGGTCTCGGTCAGAGTAACCATCACCTCATGGCGCGGTGTCTCGATGAAGCCAATGTCCTGGATGTCCTGCTCCGGAAGGGCCTTGATGAACTGGAGCAGTGCGTCTTTGGTCTCAGCCTGGGAGCAGAGATTGTACAGAACACCTGATAGATTGGCACCGTCTCCACTGAGCCTGCGCTCGCTCTTGAAGCTATAGCTGCGCATGGCAGGGGGCTGCGGATCCAGAAACACGATGGCGGACAGCCACTCCTGATACTGCTTCAAGATTTGCGGAATGACCTGCTGCGCCTTTTTCTGACCACTCTCAAAGCGGGCCGAACTCTGAAGCTGGTGCAGGATCGCCATCTGATTGTTGCAGTTGACCTGTGGTTTCCGGCCGCCACGGGCGAAGTTGTTATAGGCAACCCGGACGCTTCCCTCTGTCCCATGGGCCTCGACAACCTCAAACAGTGGGACTCTCGTGTTGATTCCAGTCAGCCTTTCGTCAGCAATCGTGAGCTCGTCCTCATGCCGTTCCAGGGTGATGGAATACGAATTCCAACGGTTATGGGTTGTGCGGCACGTCAAAGAGACAGCCCCTTGCCCCCTGAAGTCCAGGTCTTGCACCGTCCCCCGGATACCGCTGCTCTGCTCCTGCACGGCATAGCGGATGGAGCCGAGGGTATTGCCCTGGGCAATCCAGGACAGAAGCCGCAGGGCCTCGATCAGGTTGCTCTTGCCGGAGCCGTTGGCCCCGATAAGCAGCGTCAGCGGCTCCAGCATCAGGGTTGCCTGGCGGTAGCTCTTGAAGTTCTTAACCGTGAAGCCGGACAGCATTTTCTCGCTCTACAAGTTCTTGCTCCAGAACGGCAACGGTGATCACGAAGCGTTTGCAGCAACTTGAGCCTAAAGCCCGCCCTGGCTGTGGACAGCCTGTGGTCAGGTGACCGCCGGGAGTGACAAGCGGATGTCTTCCAGGCGACCGCCAAGGGGCAGACGGGCCTCCCCCAGCAGGCGGGGGCGGCTCACCCCGGCCTCCTCCGTGGGCTCCACCTGGCGCAGCCGCACCGTGATTTGTCCATCGGCGGCGGATTGGGGTCGCCGTGACTGGTTGACGACCAGTTGCTCCAGGGTGGGGGCGACAGCCGCAGCCGGTAGGGGCTCCCGGGGAGCGGCAACGATCAGTCCACGGCCGTTGTCGAACACAATCGGCACGTTCACGGCGCCGGGGATGGTTTGGCGCTCTTCATAGCTCACGGCGAAGGCCATGGAGGCCACCGCCAGCAGCACCGTGAAGCTGCTGATGCCCACCAAGCGGAAGCGGATCCCCCAACGGCCCCAGAAGCCCGCCACGGTGAGCGCCGCCAGGAGAAGGCCCAGGGCGCCGATCCACAGGCCGGCCTTGAACAGCAGAGGATCCACAACCATGGGGAGGGGCGGCGCTCCAGGCCTTGAAAGCACAGGCCCTAGTGTAAGAGTAGGGTTTGCCCCCATGGGGCAGAGGCCCGCTTGATGGTTCATGGATGTCCGCGTTCGGCTCCTGCACTGCGCTCGGCAGTTGCGGCATCCAGCCCGGTCCACCCTGGCGGTTGGCGCGGCGCTGCTGTTGGGCTGGCTGGCCGTGGATCAGGCCCTGGGCGCCGTGTACCGCCGCCTGCTCCCCGGTCTTGAAGAAGGGTATAGCCGTGCGTTGGGCCGTCCCCTGAAGCTGGGTTCCTACCGGGGTCTGCGTTGGTCTGGTCTCCATGTGGGTCCCAGTCGAATCCTGCCCAGCGGGGTGGACCGCACCCAACTGGCGGCGGATGGCCTGATTGTGTCCGTGGATCCATGGGCCAGCCTGCTCCAGCGCCGCTGGGTGGTTCACCTCCATGTCCGGAGTCTGGAAGCGGATTGGCGCCGCAATGCCCAGGGCGCTGTGTGGACGGTCCCCCCCGGCCAGGAGGAGGGGGCCATGCCGGTGGAGCTCTGGATCCACACCCGGGATCCGGCCCGGATGGGGTTGTGGTGGCAACCGGGCGCCGCCACCCCCTCGCCGGATCTCACGGGGACGTTTGTGGGCCGGATGGCGGTGGGCCATGGCCGGCGCCAGATGGTGATCAAGGGCCAGCTTGCTCTCGCCTCGGGGGGCCGGTTGTCCGTGGAAAGCCTCGGCATTCCCCTGGACGAATCCTGGACGATCCATGGCAGAGCACAGGGCGTCCAACTGGACGGGCTGAACCCTCTGCTGGCCAACACGCCAGGGGAAGCGCTTGCCGGGCTTTCCGGGCAGGTGGACGGCGCCGTGACCCTGGGGAACGCCCGGGACAGCCCCTGCCGCGGCTCCCTGGTGTTCAACAACCTCCAACTCCCGTTGCAGCGGATCGACCCCACCGGGGCGTTGGGCGCAATGGGCTTCGGCTCCCTGTCCCTGGGTTGTGACGGTCGCCGTCTTCAGCTTTCCCCCAGTGATTTCCATGTGGGTGGGCTGACGGGTCGGGTGCAGGGTTCCCTGGGCCTGGATCCGGATCAGCTCCTGGATCTCCGGGCCACGGTGGGCGGTCCTTTGCCGCCGCCGCTGGCGTCTCTGGGGGGCGCCGTGACAGGCGATCTGCGGCTCCTGGGGCCGCTGACCGCGCCGGAGAGCCAGGTGAGTCTCACCATCGCCGACTGGCGCGCCCCTGGCGCCGACCCTGCCGCCGGCCAGCCATGGCCGCCGTTGACCCTGCAAGTGGCCAGCCAGTGGCGCTCCGTTGAAGAGCAGCAGCAACTCCGGGCCTCTCTCCAGGCACAGGCAGGGGCCAGCCAGGTGGTGATGGCTGGTCAACTCGCCCCCCTGCTGAACCTGCAAAGCAGCGCCGTCACGCTCCAGCCCCGGGATTGGCTGCCCCCTGATCTCTGGCCGGATCAGCCCTATACAGGCTCCTTCACCGTGGCCACGGACCAGGCGGGGGCGACGCCGGAGGTGCGCCTGCGGCTCAGCAATCCCCGTCTGCAGGAGGATTTCACGGTCCGGTTGGGGGAGGATCGGCTCCACATCGACGGCCGCCTGGAACTGGCCGCCGGTCAGCACCTGGGAATGAACGGCCGGGCCGAAGAGGGGCAGTGGCGGCTGGCGGCCAACCTGAGCGAGATGGACATGGCCCCTGTCCTGGATGGGGCGCTGCCGCTCCCTCCCCTGGAGCCATCGCCCCTGAGCCTGACGGCCACGGCCCGGGGACGTTACGGGGACAACCCATCGCCCGACTCCGGCCAGGGGGTCCCCCTGCAGGTTGAGCAGGCCCAACTCGCCGCCAGGCTCCCCCAAGGCCTCCGCACCCCTGACCACACCCTCCTGGGACCTGCCGAGCTTCGGCTCCTGACCACGGAACAGGGGCGGTGGGCTTTGCGGATGGATGCCCCCCGGTTGCGGAGCCAGGGGGTTGTGGACTGGTGGCCGGGGCGTCCATGGCAGGAGGCCGGTCTTGATCTGAGCCTTGCCCTGGAGGAGGTTTCCCTGGCTTCCCTCAGCCCGCTGCAGGGGGAGGTGACCCTGACGGGGCGCCTGGGGGGATCCCCGGCTCAACCCCGGTTTGACGGGGAGTTGATGCTGGCCCGTCCGGGCCTGGCCTTGATCCGCTCTCCCCGCCAGTGGCGCGGCAGGGTTCTGTCTCTGGCCGACGGCCATGGTCTCCATCTGGCGGCCGGGAGCGAAGATGCGTCCCCGGGCCAAGGGGATCCCGTTCTGGATGTTCGCGTCAACTCCGCCCTGCAGCTTCAGGATCTCCGATTCCGCTCCGGAGACGGACATCTGGACATGGCGGCCACGGAGGAGGGCTACCGCTGGCTGGCGCAGGACCTGCCCCTGTCCTGGTTGCAGGCGGACGCGGTGGAGGTTGGGGGCACACTGCAGGGCAAAGGGGAACTGTCCCTGGGCGCTGGACGGATTCACGGGGACGTCACCGTCAACGGGGCCCGCTGGGGGACGCTCCGCAACCGGCAACTGAGTCTGAGACTGACGGGGAAGGACCACCAGCTTCAACTTGACGGACAACTGCTCACAGGCGCCGCCAGCGGACGACTGGTCTGGGGGGTGCGGATCAACCAGCAGCCGGGCGCCCCCCAACCCTGGTCCGTCCATGGGGATTTTGACGCCGTACCCCTGGGGGTTCTGCGCCAGAGCACGGCCCTGGCCCGGGAGTTGCTGCAAAGGATTCGGACACCGGAGGGCTCCAGCCGGGACCTGGGCGCGCTGGTGATTGGCGTGGTGGGGGAGAACCTGGCGACCCGGTTGGAGCGCCTGGCCATGGTCCAGGAGCGTTTGGGGAGCCTGGACGCTCTGCTGGAGCGGATCCATAACCGACAACTCCGGAACCTGGACGGCCGGTTGGACGGTACTGTGCGGATCCGGGGCGCCGCCGACCGGCCGGTGTGGGCGGCAGTGCGCACGGATCTCCAGTTGTGGCTGGTGGAGGCCGGGGTGAACCGTCCCCTCGCCCCCGGCCATGGACCCTTCCATCTGCGCCTGGAGGGACCGTTGCAGGGCTCCGATGCCGGTACGTTGCAGTTTTCCGGCCTTCCCCTCCGGCTCATCAACGTGCTGGCCGATCTCCAGTTGCCGTGGCAGGGTGTGCTGGCGGGACGGGGGCAGCACCAGGATCTTCTGGGCGAGCGGCTGGTCAGCCTGACGCTGGCGTTGCAGGGAGGGCGGTTCCACCACCAGCCGATTCGGTTGACGCCAGCCGTCCTGAGGCTGAAGGGCGCTGCCGTGGGGGTGGAGATGGCCCTGCAGACCCCCGCCGCTTCCTCCCTGCTGACCGTCAACGGCAACGTCAATCTGGAGGGGGGGGACGAGGCGCTCCAACTGCGCCTCTCCGCAGGGAACGGGGTGATGGCGTTTCTCCCTTCACTCAGCGATAACGCTGTGGCCTGGACTCAGGGGGATGCCCGGACGACGCTGCTGATCCGGGGGCCGCTGGAGCAACCGGTATTCCACGGCTTTTTGCGCTTGCAGGGGGCGGAGGGCCGCGTGGCAGGCGTTCCCGTCCGTAACCTGAACAGTGTGGTGTTGTTCGACCTGAACAACCTTTTCGTTGACCGGTTGGAGGCAACCGTCGGTGAGGCGGGAGGCGCCGTCAGCGCCAGTGGGTTCCTGGGCATCCTTCAACCCGTGACCACGGAGGACCCCTTGACCATGACGCTGGAGGAGGTGGACGTCAGCGCCCCCAATGCCCGGTTCATGGCCAGTGGCAAGCTGGTTCTCCACGGCAGTGTGCAGGATCCGGAACTGGGGGGAGACCTGCGACTCAGCAACGGAGTGATTCGTGCCGACGGCAATGGTCAGGCCGCCGCCCCCGTCAGTCCGGCAGCCAGTGAAACCCCGGACCATCCCGTGAACAACCGGCTGAGGGACTGGGACTGGCGGGAGCCCCTGGAACTGGGGAACCTGGCGGGAACCTCCCCGATGGAGCGTTCCCTGTTGCAGGCCATGGCGGAACTCCCACCCATCCACCTGCGGTCTCTGAACGTGAAGTTGGGACCGGACCTGACGCTGGAAGCAGCAACGGTGGCCAACTTCAGCATCGCCTCCCCCGCCGGGCTGGCTCTCACGGGAACCATGGGGCTTGATCTGCAGGCCAGGGGCCTGGTGAAGTTGCTCCGGGGCCAGGTCAACCTGTTCACCAGCCAGTTCCGCCTGGATCCGGATGCCCCCAACGTGGCGGTGTTCACCGCGGATTCGAGGCTCATCCCCTACCTGGACGTGGCCATGTGGACCCAGGAGGCGGATACCGGTCAGGGGCCAAGTGGGGATTTGGCCGCCGTCGATGCCGAGGAGATCACGGGAGGCGTCACCGGTTTCGATAGCCTGAATCTGGTGCGCATCCAGGCGGTGGTGGAAGGTCCGGCAGACCAGTTTCCCGCCGTCCTGCGCCTGCAGAGCAGACCGCCCCGGTCACAAGAGGAGTTGTTGGCCTTGATCGGGGGCAATTCCGTGAATCGGCTGGTCCAGGGCAGCACCAACTCGCGGTTGTTTTCCGTCGTCGGTCAGCCCCTGGTGAATCCGATCCTGAATCGGCTGGGCCATGCCCTGGATGAACGGATCATCTTCTCCGTCACGCCCACCTCCTTTACCCCGGCCAGCGCCGGTGACAGCCAGCAGGCCACGGAAGAATTCGTCCTGGCGGGGGAGTTGGGGCTGAGCGTGAGCGACCGTGTGGACGTGGCGGTTCTGGGGGCGCTGAACCGGAGCGACCTGCCGCCACAAGCCAAACTGAGATTCCAGGTCACCCCCGCCATGGCGACGGAGATCACAGCGGAACGGGGCGGTTACGCCAAGGGTATTCTGCAATTCTCGTCCCGATTCTGATGACCCTTCCTGCGGCCGCTCGGGTCACCCAGGTGATTGGTGTGGATATCGGCGGCACAGTCTTGAAGCTGGGCCGTTTTGGCGCGACGGGACAGTGCCGCGCCCACCTGGAGTTGCCCACCCCGCAACCGGCCACGCCAGGGGCTGTCACCACGGCGCTGCTGGAGGGTCTGGAGCGCCTGGACCCCCGGCATCAGGCCTCCGGGATCGGGATCGGTGTTCCTGGCCCGGCCAATCGGGCCGGCCGGGTGGCCCGATTGGCCATGAATCTGCCGGGGTGGCGGGACGTGCCCCTGGCGGATTGGCTGGAAGCCCAGCAGGACCGCCCCGTAACCATCGCCAACGACGCCGACTGCGCCGCCATGGGGGAACTCTGGCTGGGCGCCGGACGGGGTGTGCAGGACCTGCTACTGCTCACCCTGGGGACCGGTGTGGGGGGTGGCGTGATCATGGGGGGCAGGCTCTTGACAGGGCGTTCGGGAATTGCCACGGAGCCCGGTTTGATCCTGCTGGATCCCGCCGGCCCCCGATGCAAGAGCGGCAACCACGGATCCCTGGAGCAGCACTGCTCCATCGGCGCCCTCAAGCGGCTCTCCGGGCTGGAGCCCCTGGAACTGGCCGCCCGCGCCGCCCGGCAAGACGCCACAGCCCTTGCCCATTGGCACACCTATGGACGCCGTTTGGGCATGGGTATCGCCTCGTTGGTCTATCTCTTTACGCCGGAGCGGGTTCTCCTGGGGGGAGGAGTTGCCGGTGCGTTGCCCCATTTCCGCGCCGCGCTGGAGCAGGAATTGCACCAGCGATTGCTGCCCGTGTTTCGTGAGGATATGGTGATTGTGCCCTGCAGGTTGGGCAACGGGGCTGGGCGCTCCGGCGCGGCCCGCCTCGCTCTGGATCGCCTTTCGTTGCCGGAAGACAGTGGGCCGGGCGAGGCGAGTGGAAAACAGAATTCGCCGGACTAGAAAGCCGGACTGAAAATCAGCCGGAGTCGGTTTGCCCGGTTTTAAGCACCTCGACGCACTGGGTCACGCATTCGCCGTCATGGAGGGAGCACTCGGAAATGCAGACGAAATACTGCTCGACAGTGTCCCAACGCTCCATGTGTTGTTCTGTGTGTTGCATGGTTGAAGCCTCCGTTTGGCAGGGGAGTTGGTGATGCATCCAACCTACGGAGAACTTGCTTCCCCCACAAGAAAAATAAGTCTTGTTGCCTAGATTTCTATTGCGAATGATTGCGTCACGTCATCGTGAAGCCGGTGCATCCTGCTTGAGCGGCCGTTGAAAAAGTCGGTCAAGACTTCAGAACAACAGGGAGAAGCAGAGCTTGAGGGAATAATCCACGGGTGCGGGAGAGGGGAGGGCCTCCTGTCGCTCCCCTTCCAGGGAGATCTCCCACGATTGCGGCTGGGCCTGCCCGGAGTATGGGGCCAGTGCCCACAGCAGACGGTAGGCGCTGCTGGTGGGAGCAAGCCATCCCCACCCCGGCCCCAGGGAGGCGGTCGTTGTAGGCGGGGAAGCCGTAGGCCAAGTGTGGGTCAAACCGCTGCCCGTTGCTGGCTGCCCCATCCAGGACAAACTGCCACCCCCCTTGTCACCTGCGCCCCTGTTGCTGCAAGTTCTGCAACTCCCGCGCAAATCTGGCTTCTTCCGGCAGGAGCGCGATGGCCTTGTGGTAGGCATCCTCCACATCCCGGGCCGGCGCCTCCAGCCAACGAAGGGTGCGGGCCAATTCCCGCCAGGCCCAGGCATGACGGGTGGGTGAAGCGCTCAACTGGAGCACCCGCTCCAGCAGGGTCCGGGCCTCCCTGAGGAACTGCCGTCGGGAATCCTCCTGTCTTGCCCGCCAGGCTTCCCCGGACAACTGGAGCTTGGTCTGGGCAAACTCCAGCAGGGCGCGGGGGTCGGCGTTGATGGCGTCACCGGCGCGCTGGAAGTGCCGATGAGCAGCACGGGGATCCCGGAGGCGGCGGGCCAGAATCGCGGCGTCAATGGCATCCTGGCCAAACAGCAGGGACGAGTTCTTCCGAAGCAACTGTCGCGCTTTTTCCTCCTTTCCCTCATCCATCAGCACGTTGGCGAGGACGTTCCTGAGATGGGGAAGTACGCCCTGTGCCCCCAATGCAGTGGAAACAGCCTGCTGCTCTGCTGCCACACGCACTAACCTACTTCCCTTCAGACAGGGGTGGGTCATGCTATTGGGATCTCGGCGGACCTCCAGGGAAGATGCCTTCACTAAGTACGCAGACATCCAATCTGACCCTTGCCACGCCGCTCCCTTTGAATAGTTAAGTATGTAAGCCCCCTCGGAAGGGTCATAAGCCCGCCAGGAAGGGCCGTCAAGGATTGGCGGGGCCTGAAGGCCCCTTTC
>NZ_JENA01000029.1 GCF_000586015.1 Candidatus Synechococcus spongiarum SH4
CGGTCCACCACGGTGGCTGCCTCCGGTTGGAGCTGGGGGCGCTGGAGGCGCAGGTAGGGGGTGGCTGACGCACCACAGGCGGCGTGAAGCGTCCGGGTGATCCGCAGGGCAAAGGGATGGGTGGCGTCCACCACCAGCGCCGGCGGCGCCGGACCGGCCAACACTTGGCGAACGTCTGCCGGGCTCAGGGCCATGGCCTGGCACTGGAAGGCCGGGTTGGCGGTCAACGGCCCGTAGGCCCGGCAGGCTCCCGGGCTCACCACCTGGATCCGGACCGGCACAGACAGGTCCAGCAACTGCCGGGCGGCCCAGACGCCGTCCTCCGTGCCGGCCACCAACCAGATCCAGTTGCGGCATTTCCGGGAAGAGACCATCACGGGGAGTTGAGGAATTAGGGTGGAACCACCGCCAGAGGGGAAACCTGAGAGCAGGTAAGCGCCTTGGCGCCAAGGGCGCATCCGTCGGTGTTCCCCTGGTCCGCTCCAGTGGCTTACCCCATTGCACAGATCGTCTTTACGTCCTTCCAGGAGGAACAACTGTCATGAACCACTGCTTGCTTGAGGCTGTTGTGCAGGAAGCCCCCAGACTGCGCTACACCCAGGGGGACCAGATCCCCGTGGCGGAGATGCTGGTGTGCTTCGACCCGCTGCGGGAGGGTGACCCCCAGCCCACCCTGAAGGTCACCGCCTGGCGGGATCTGGCCACAACCGTGGAGCAGCAGGCTCAGCCGGGCCGGAAGGTGCTGCTGGAAGGCCGCCTCATGATGCGCAGCACGCCCCGTCCTGACGGTGTGGGGATGCAGAAGCAGGCGGAACTCACCCTCAGCCGTCTCCATCCGCTCCAGGCTCCCCAGCCGGAATCGGCCATCCCGGCGGCGGCCCAGCCCCTGGTGCCGGAGCCGGATTCCACGTCGGATCTGGATCCCGAAGACGACATTCCCTTCTAGGCGCCCAGGCCAATCAGTCTGTCAACCGGATTCCGTCCGGGCTTCGCAGAGTTCCAGCAACTGGCCCAACTCCCGTTCCAGGGCGGCAAGGTCCAGGCGGAACGCGCTCCAGTGCCCCTCGTCCAGGTGGCGCAGCAACCAGCGGCGGTCCTCCTGTAGGGCCTGAACGAGCGCAGCGATGCGCTCCGGTCCCTGGTCTGGAATGGGGTTGGGGGTGGCCATAGGGGTGGTGATCGACGTTGAACAGTGGGGCGGAAGCGCAAGGGTTGCCGCCATCCACCATGCTGAACGATGGCTTTTGCAATTGCTCCATGGGTTCCCTCTTTTCCCCGGGAAGCCTGATCACCGTCTCCGGCGCGTCCCTGGCCGTGTTTGGCCTGGTTGCCTATGGCGCGGATCACCCCGTCCTCAACCTGGTGGGCCTCTTCTCCGGTATCCCCGTGCTCCTGGGCGGTCTGGCCTTGAAATCGTCGGAATTGCCCCCTGTCCCCTGGTTGCATCCGCCCGATGTCCGGAGCAAGGAGCGGCGCCAAACCGTTGCGACGGATGTGCAGCAGCGGCTGGTGAAGGACGTGCGGCGCTGGCGCTATGGCCAGAAGGCCCATCTGGAGAGTTCCCTGGAGGCCCTCAAGCTTTGGCGGGAGGACAAGCCGCCGCAACTGATCGGGCTCAGGGAAGATGATGTGCAGGGCCGTTATCAACTCACCATGCGCTTTCAACTGGGTTCCGATGAGGACAGTGAGACCTGGCTTGACAGGAGGGATCGTCTGGCCCGTTTCTTCGGCCCAGGTCTGGAGGCGGCCGTGGTGGTGACCGACCCCCGCCGGGTTGATGTGCAACTGCTCAGTTGCTGAACAGGGTGTCCATGGAACCATCCCCGCCCATTACCCCTGACCTCACCCGGGTGCAGGTGTTGTCCGAAGCCTTGCCCTACATCCAGCGCTTTGCCGGCCGCACTGTGGTGATCAAGTACGGCGGCGCCGCCATGGCGCAGGAGAACCTGCGCCAGGCCGTTTTCCGCGACGTCACCCTCCTGGCCTGTGTCGGCCTCCGTCCCGTGATGATCCATGGGGGTGGCCCGGAGATCAACGCCTGGCTGGCCAAGCTGGCCATTGAGCCGGAGTTCCACGCCGGCCTGCGGGTCACCAGCGCCGAGACCATGGAGGTGGTGGAGATGGTGCTGGTGGGACGGGTCAACAAGCAAATCGTCAACGGCATCAACCGTCAAGGCGGCCTGGCCGTGGGGCTTTCCGGGAGTGACGGCCAACTGGTGCAGGCCCGCACCTACGACAACGGCTCCATGGGGCTGGTGGGGGAAGTGGAGCGGGTGAAGCCCGATCTGCTTCTGCCCCTGCTGGAGCAGGGCTATATCCCGGTGATTTCCAGCGTGGCCGCGGATCCTTCCGGCGTGTCCCACAACATCAACGCCGACATCGTGGCCGGTGAGATTGCCGCGGCGCTCCATGCGGAAAAGTTGATCCTGCTCACCGATACGCCCGGGGTGCTGCGCCAGCCGGGGGTGGTGAGCACGTTGCTGGAGCATCTCACCATTGGCGAGGCCCGCGCCCTCATGGCCGACGGCGTGGTGAGTGGAGGCATGGCCCCCAAAACGGAATGCTGCATCCGCGCCCTGGCCCAGGGGGTGCGCTCCGCCCACATCGTGGATGGACGGGTTCCCCACGCCCTGCTGCAGGAGATTTTCACCGATGCCGGCATTGGCACCATGATCTCCGGCTAAATCACCCCATCTCAGAGGTGCATGGGGTCGGGGTCGATGGTCAGGTCCACGCCACGGGGCAGCACCGCCCGCAGATTCTGCCCTGACGGAAGCGGCAGGGGACCTTCCGGTCCGTGGAGCAGCAACTGCCAGCGGCTGCGCTGGGCCACACGGGCCACGGGGGCAGGCGCCGGACCCACCACAGTCCATCCCCGACGACCCAGGTCAGGACTCAAGTGGGCGGCCAGGAGTGCTGCCCCATTGGCAGTGGCGCGGGCACTGGTGCCGCTGAGGCGCAGCAGGCAGGCGCGCACATACGGTACCAGCCCATGGCGCTGCCGGTTTTCCATCTCCTGATCAAGGAAGCGCTCATAGCGGCCCTCCACCAGGCTGCGCACCACTACATGCTCCGGGGCATAGGTCTGCACCAGCACCTCGCCGGGTTTGGCGCCCCTCCCGGCCCGGCCCGCCAACTGGAAAAACACCTGCAACGCCTGTTCCTGGGCCCGGAGATCCGGCCGATGCATCAGACCGTCCGCCGCCAGCACCACCGCCATGGTCACGTTGGGAAGATCCATGCCCTTGGCCAGCATCTGGGTGCCCACCAGCACGTCCGCCTGGCGCCGGGCAAACAGCTCCAGGATGCGCCGGTGGCCGTCCTTGCCCCGGGTGGTGTCATGGTCGTAGCGCAACAGGCGCAGACCGGGGAGTTGTTGCTGCAACAGTTCCACCACCCGCTGGGTGCCAATTCCGAAGGGCTTGAACGCCGTGGAGCCACAGTGGTTGCAGCGGGTCTGTAACGGTTGCCGGTGGTTGCACCAATGGCAGCGCAGAACGTCATGGCGGGCGCCGGGGCCGTGATGGCGATGCACCGTGAGCGCCAGATCACAGTGGGGACACATCACCGCTTCCCCGCAGCTTCGGCAATTCAGAAACGGGCTGTATCCCCGACGCGGCACAAACAGCACCGCCTGCTCACCGCGACCACAGACAGTCTCCAGCCGATCCCGCAAGGGCCTGCTGATGGCTGTGCGTTGCCCCCTGGCCAACTCCTGCCTCATGTCCACCACCCGAATCGGAGGAAGACGGCCGCCAGCCACCCGCTCCTTGAGCCGCAGCAGTTGGCACCCGCCAGCCTGGCGCCGGCGCCAACTCTCCAGGCTGGGGGTGGCGCTGCCCAGCAGGAGATACGCCCCATCCTGCCTTGCCCGGTAACGGGCCACGTCACGGGCGTGGTAGCAGGGCATGGGGGCCTCCTGCTTGTAGGACGGGTCGTGCTCCTCGTCCAGCACCACCAGGCCCGGCAGCGCCAGGGGCAGAAAAACGGCGGAGCGGGTTCCCACCACCAACCAGGGGCCGCCATGGCGGCAGCGCTCCCAGATCCGGCGCCGCTCCCCGTCGCTCAGGTGGCTGGAGTAGGAGAGAACCCGGTCGGGGAAGCGGCGGCGGCAGCGCTCCAGAAGCTGGGGGATCAGGCCGATTTCCGGGCACAGGATGAGCACGTCCCGTCCCTGGGCCAACCAGAAGGCTGCCGCCTGGAGATAGATCTCGGTCTTGCCTGAACCGGTGACGCCCCACAGCAGAACTTCCCCCCCCCGTCCGGGGGATGTGGTCAAGGAGGCCAGAACCCGGGCTTGGTCAGGGGTGAGTTGGCGCGGGGGTTCCGGAGGGGCGCCAGAGTCGGGTGGCTGGGGTTGAGGCCGCGCTGGAGCTTGATCGTGGCGGCTTTCCAGGGTCAGAACACCGGCCCTGGCGAGATTGTCCACCGGTGCGCGGCTACAGCCGCTGTCTTGCAAAAGGTCCTTCAGCCAGCAGCCCTGTGGGCCATGGCGATCCAGACACTGGAGCAGGTGTTGTTGACGTTCTGTCGCCTCCTGCCGGTCTGATTGCCCGGCTGCAAGGCGGGGCTGTCGTTGCACCCAGACTTGCCGCCGACCCTTGCGGGGTTTGTGGCCTCCGGCCCGTTGCCCCAGCACCCCTGGCGGCAGGGCCGTGCGCAGAACTTGAAGCAGGGAGGTGTGGGTTTGCTCGGCGCACCAGCCAACAAGCTGGCGCCAAGTCCTGGTGAAGGCCCCCTTCAGAATCAGGTGTTTAACGGTTTGCAACTGCTCCCTGGAAATCCCGGCAGGGGGATCCGGGCGCACTGCCGTCACCAGGCCCGCATGGAGTCGTTGCCGCACAGGCGCCCACACCAGGTCACCGGGTTCAGCGGCTTCAGTGGGGTGATTGGCGTAGGTGAGCAGCAGGGTCCCCTGGCCAATCTCCACCAACACGTCCAACAAGCTGGGAGGATCAGACGCCAGAAGGGAGTTGCAGACACGTAGGGAGTTGTCTAGCATTATGGCATCTTGGCTCTTGCCAAATCAGGTGGAGCGCGGTCAGTCGCTTGCCTCAGGAGAGAGGAGACCCCGGTCTGTCCTCTGGAAGCCCTTCCTGACTCTTGAACTGACTTCCCACGTCGCTCCGCGCTGACGTTGATCACCTAAGCCTTCCGAAAAATCAGCCGATCAATCCAACCCGCCCTCGCCCCGCCACACCATGCCTTCCGTGTGCTGATTGGGGTGACAAGTAATCCCGGTTGAAGACGGTTGGCCGTCTGGATGCTGTTGCGGTTTGTTCACTCCTCCCCCCAGGTTTTTGCCCATGAGTCCACTTGTTGCCGCCAAAGTAGACTGTGGCGAATCCACAGCCAGCAGTCAGCAGAAATCCATACAGCCCTTGTCGAGCCCACTGCCCCGGGGGGCCATCAACATCCGGCACCGGGTCACCCGTTGGCGGGCACCCGTGTTTTCACCCTCCACGCCCCCATCACCGTCAGAGATTCCCGTCCATCGCAACGGAGCGCCGCCGTCATCGCCGAGGGTGACGCGCCTCAAGGCAATTCTGCGCAGACTCAAGGCCAGCGCTCGATCCAAGGGAACCAGGCTCAGAATCCGCCTCACAGCCGAAGCGCTGCACCGGGCAAAAGCGGCCCTGTCGAAGGCCGGATCAGGGCAACGGAACCCGGTGGGGGGCGTCCCCCCGGCCGCAGCGCCCCAAGGGCGCTCCACCACCCAACGACAGCCCGCGCCCGGACCACAGACCACCTCCTTGGAGAACAAGCCCGGGCGGCCACAACCGGAATCCATGGGCTCTGGTGGGAGCGCCACTGCCACAACCGGTTCCCGGGGATCCATAGCGCCACAATCCGCCGCGATTCAGTCCAAAGCTTCAGGGAAGACCAGGCCCGCGGCCACGGCCGCCAAATCCCCCACCGGGAACCCGGCCGGCAAAGGCGCCAAAGGCGCCCCGGCCGCCAGGACAACTCAGGGAACCCAGAAGCGGTCTCGCCATGGGGCCCAATCCCACCGGACTGGGGCAAAGGGGGTGTACACGGAAGACTCCATTCGCGTCTACCTCCAGGAAATCGGCCGCATTCGCCTGCTCCGGCCGGACGAGGAGATTGAGTTGGCGCGAAAAATCGCGGACCTGCTCTACCTGGAACAGGAAGCGGAGACCTACTTCCACGAGAACGAGCGCCACCCCTCCATGAGTGAGTGGGCTGAACTGGTGGCCATGCCCTACCGGAGCTTCAAGAGACGTCTGAAGCTGGGACGGCGGGCCAAGGAAAAAATGGTGCAATCCAACCTGCGCCTGGTGGTGTCCATTGCCAAGAAGTACATGAACCGCGGCCTCTCCTTCCAGGACCTGATTCAGGAAGGAAGTCTGGGTCTGGTGCGGGCGGCGGAAAAATTCGACCATGAAAAGGGGTACAAGTTTTCCACCTATGCCACTTGGTGGATTCGCCAGGCCATTACCCGGGCCATTGCCGATCAATCCCGCACCATCCGCCTGCCCGTTCATCTCTACGAAACCATCTCCCGCATCAAGAAGAGCACCAAAACCCTGAGTCAGGAGTTGGGCCGCAAACCCAGCGAAGAAGAAATTGCCGAGCGCATGGAGATGACGATCGAGAAGCTGCGCTTCATTGCCAAGAGCGCCCAGTTGCCCATCTCTCTGGAAACACCCATTGGCAAGGAGGAGGATTCCCGCCTCGGGGACTTTATTGAGTCCGGCGCCGAGAACCCCGATCAGGACGTGGCCAAGAACCTGCTGCGGGAAGATCTGGAGAGTGTGTTGGCCACCCTGAATCCCCGGGAACGGGATGTGTTGCGCCTGCGCTACGGCCTGGATGACGGCCGCATGAAAACCCTTGAAGACATTGGCCAGATCTTCGAGGTGACCCGGGAGCGGATCCGTCAGATCGAGGCCAAGGCCCTGCGCAAGCTGCGCCATCCCAACCGGAACGGGGTCCTCAAGGAATACATCAAGTAGGGGGAAGCATGTAGGGAACCCAGGGCAACCTCAGGTCGGCGGCCTATGCTGGCGGGTGTTGCCCGCGCCTTTCCCCGGTGATCCCAGCCCCCTGTCTCCGCATCGCCTCCCGTCGCAGCCAGTTGGCCATGGTGCAGACAAACTGGGTCAAGGGGGAGTTGGAAAAGGCCCACCCGGGGTTACAGGTGTCGGTGGAGGCCATGGCCACCCATGGGGACAAGGTGTTGGATGTGGCCCTGGCCAAAATTGGCGACAAGGGCCTGTTTACCAAGGAACTGGAAGTCCAGATGTTGTTGGGGCGGGCCGAGATTGCCGTCCATTCCCTCAAGGATCTGCCCACGGCGCTGCCGGAGGGGTTGATGCTGGGCTGCATCACGGCCCGGGAAGATCCCGCCGACGCGCTGGCCGTCCATGGGCGCTTCAGCCAATACCGCCTGGAGACCATGCCGGAGGGCAGCCGCATCGGCACCAGTTCCCTGCGCCGCCTGGCCCAGTTACGCCACCACTATCCCCACTTGGTCTTCAAGGACGTGCGGGGCAACGTGCTGACCCGATTGGAGAAGCTGGATGCCGGCCTGTACGACGGACTCATTCTTGCGGCGGCGGGGTTGGAGCGGTTGGGGTTGGCCCGCCGCATCCACCAGGTGATTGCCCCCGAGATTTCCCTCCATGCCGTGGGCCAGGGGGCCCTTGGCATTGAATGCGTGGTGAATAACCAGGAGGTTCTGGAGCGGATTCGTATTCTGAACCATGAAGACACCCGGGACCGCTGCCTGGCGGAACGGGCCTTTCTGCGGGAGTTGGAGGGGGGATGTCAGGTTCCCATCGGGGTCAATAGCGCCATCAGTGGCGAGAATGTGACCCTCACCGGCATGGTGGCCAGCCTGGACGGCAAAACACTGATCCGGGATGAATGCCGTGGGCCACGCCACACCCCCGAAGCGGTGGGCCGACAGTTGGCTTTGGCCCTCAAGGATCAGGGCGCTGCCGCCATCCTGGAGGAGATCTTTGCCACTGTCCGCCCTGAAGCCTAGGCGCCTCAACCCCGTTCCCCCGTCCCCTTCTCCGGAACCGGGGTTGGATAAGGGGATTATGTGGATTCCGGTGGTTCCGGTAGAGGGTTAATGGTGCGCAGCCGTTCGTTGAGCTGCTTGCCCATGGTTTGGCGGCTGATGGTCAACAGCTTGACAGTGTCTTGATGCATCTTGATTTGCGCATCAGCCACCTGCATGCCGATGACAACCTGCTTGATGTCGTCCGGCAGGCTATTGATGTCGTAACGCTTGCCCTCGAAGCTCAAAACAGGGGTGTTGCTTGATGGTGGAGTCTGCTGCGTTTCGTTGGTCATCCTTGTGGGATTAAACTTTGCAACGCAAGTTTAACACTTGGCGGCTGGTTCCGGGCCATGGCCCGGAACCACTCACCCGGTGTGAATCAGTTGCTGGCGGCACAGTTCCTCGTACCGACCGGCTTGGTTCAGGAGTTGTTGGTGGGTGCCTTGCTCAACAATGCCCCCCCGCTCCAGCACCAGAATGTGATCCACCCCCTGCACAGTGGCCAGGCGATGGGCAATCACCAGCACCGTGCGCCCCGCCATGGCCCGCCTGAGGCCCTGTTGCACGGCGGCCTCCGTTTCCGCGTCCAGGGCGCTGGTGGCCTCGTCCAGCAGCAGCACCGCCGGATTACCCACCACGGCCCGGGCAATGGCCAGCCGCTGCCGTTGCCCACCTGACAGGTTGGCGGTGCGCTCCTCAACTCTGGCGCCGTAGCCCCCCATGGCCAGAATGAAGGCCTCCGCATTGGCCAGTTGCGCGGCGCGGCGGATGGCAGCCGGGCTATGGCCACGGCCAAAGTCAATGGTTTCCGCAATGGTTCCGGAAAAGAGCAACGCATCCTGGGGCACCAGGGCCACCTGACGACGCAACTCCGCCGCCCGCAACTGGCACAGATCCTTGCCGTCCAGCAGAATGCGCCCTTGTCCGGGGGATGTTGAAGCGCAGCAGCAGGGAAAACAGGGTGGACTTGCCGGCCCCCGAGGCGCCCACCAGCGCCACCAGTTGGCCTGGCGGAACACGGAGCGTCAGGTTCTGGAACAGGGGCTGCGTTGGCGTATGGCTGAAGTGGACGTTCTCAAGACGCAATTCACCCCGCACCTGGCCGAGGGTGATGGGCCGGGGGGGATCCGGAGGCTCCAGGGGCTCCTGCTCCAGGACCCGCAGGCGCCGCAGCGAGGCCTGCCCCTGCTGAAGCTCGTTATAATTGGTGGTGAGGTGGCTGATGGGATCAATGAGCATCAGCAGGGCAACGATATAGCTGCTGAACTGTTCGGTGGTGAGGCTGTCGGTATGAATGCGCCAGGCGCCCAGCAGCAGGATCGCCAGGATCCCGGTCGCTTCAAGAAAACCCACCACCGGATGCTGCCGCGCCACCAGTTCCAGGGTGCGGAAGCGGGCGCGGCGGTGTCCGTCAACCTGCTGAGAAAAGCGCTGCTGGAGCCACTCCTCCGAGGCAAACGCCCGCACCAGGCGCAGGCCGCCAACGGCTTCCGCCAGCAGCGCCGCCAACTCACTCACCTGCCCCTGACTCCGCTCCTCCGCCCGCCGAACCTTGCCGCCAAACCAGCCCACCAGCCCAACCATGAGCGGCGCCAACACCAGGGTGGCTGCAGTGAGCGGCCCATCCTTCGAGGCCATGTAGCCCAGCAACGCCAACAGCTTCAGGCCACTGGGAGTGCTGTCATGGATGGTTTTGTAGACGGCCTCGCCAACACGGTCCGCATCTTCCGTGAGGCGATAAGACAGATCACCGCTGGACAGCTTTTCCAACGCGGGGAAGGCCAACCGCTGCAGGCGCGCAAAGACCCTCTGGCGCAGGTCCTGGCTTACCCGCAGGGATGGATCGGCCAGCAAAGTGTCCTGGCCGTATTGGGCCAGCTTCTGGGCCAGGAAAATGGCCATGGCCACCGCGATGATGCCCAGCGCCTCCTGGAAACGCCCACCACCAATGGCTGGGATCAGGGGGCCTATCTTCTGGGCAAGGAGGGGGTCTGTGACCACATAGACCACGGTGCAGCAGGCCCCTGCCAGCAACGGGACCCGATGCCGGGCCAATAACGGAAGCAGCAGCCGGAACCTTGCCGCAGAAGGGATGAGCATGGAAACCCGCGTGGGGTGTGTCAGCCATTACACTCCCCCATGCTCCCCAACCTCCCGAGTCTCGTGGCGCGCACGGAATCCACCATGCTTCCCCTGGGAACATCCATGCCCCCCTGGCAACTGCCACGGGCGGAGGATGGCCAGGCGTTCTCCAGCAGCCAACTTCCCCCCCAGCCTGTGCTGGTGATGTTTCTGGCGGTCCACTGCCCCTTTGTGAAGCACGTGGAGCCGGAACTGGCCCGTCTTGATCGAGACTACAGAGAACGGGTGAGCCTTGTGGGCATCAGCAGCAACAGCCTGCAAACTCACCCGGAGGACGGTCCTGAATACATGGTGGCCCAGAAGCAGCGCCTTGGCATGGAGTTGCCCTATCTCCATGACGGGGACCAGGCTGTGGCCAAAGCATTCCATGCGGCCTGCACGCCGGATTTCTTCCTCTTTGACGCCAACCACGGGCTGGTCTATCGGGGCCAGTTGGACGGATCCCGACCCGGCAACAGCGTCCCCTGTGACGGGGCCGACCTGCGGGCCGCCCTGGATGCGGTCCTGACGGGTCAGCCGGTTACAGACCGGCAACGCCCCTCCATTGGTTGCAACATCAAGTGGCATCCCGGGGCCGCCCCCCCCTGGTTTGGTTGAAGCGCAGTGGACCACCCCATGGCCGTGCCCCCCTTTGATCTGCGCAGACAGCTTGAGACCATGGGTTCCACCCTGGATCAGGCTGTTCTGGAGGTGCTCCACTCGGGGCAATACATCGGCGGCAAGCTGGTGGCCCGGTTCGAGAACGCCTTTGCCCGGAGCGTGGGCACAGACCATGCGGTGAGTTGCAACAGTGGCACCGATGCCCTCATCCTGGCGTTGCGGGCCCTGGAGGTGGGTCCCGGCCATGAGGTGATCACCACCTCCTTCAGCTTCTTCGCCACCGCCGAGGCCATCAGCGCGGTGGGGGCGCGCCCAGTGTTTGTGGACGTGGATCCCGGCAGCTACCTGTTGGACCTGGACAAGCTGGAGGCAGCCATTGGGCCGCGCACCCGGGCGCTGCTGCCGGTGCATCTGTTTGGCTGCCCCGTGAATATGGAGCGTTGCATGGCCGTGGCGCGCCGTCACGGTCTGAAGGTGGTGGAGGACTGCGCCCAGGCTACGGGATCCCGTTGGGCTGGCCGGTCCGTGGGCGCCTGGGGAGACGTGGGGTGTTTCAGTTTCTTCCCCACGAAGAATCTTGGCGCTGCCGGGGACGGGGGTTGCGTCACCACCAACGACCCCCAACTGGCGCAGCGGATGCGGGAATTGGCGGTCCATGGCATGGCGGAGCGCTATGTCCACAACGTTCTGGGCTACAATTCAAGGCTGGACGCCCTGCAGGCGGCGGTGCTGCTGGTGAAGCTTCCCCATCTGCCCGCCTTGATCCGCGCCCGCCAGCGGCACGCAGCGGCCTACGGTCAAGCCCTGGACCAAGTGGGTGGCTTGGCGTTGCCCACCCAGGGGGTAGCCGGTCACAGTTGGAATCAATTCGTGGTGCGCATTCCCGGCGGCGGCGCCCAGATGCGTAACCGGGTGCAGGTTGCCCTGCAACAGCAGGGAGTTCACACCATCATCTATTATCCCAT
>NZ_JENA01000030.1 GCF_000586015.1 Candidatus Synechococcus spongiarum SH4
GTGCTCATAGGCTCCCGAACCCCGCATATCCACCAGCACGGCTTGGCGGATGGGTTGCTTGAGGGCAATGGCAGCCAGGGTGCGCAGGGTGGCGGCCCCCAGAGTGAGGGGGACCAGGATATGAACCAACTCCGCCAGGTCCGCCCGCAGTTGCAGGCTGTATCCATCGTCATCCTGGCGAATTTCCAGGGCGGTCTCGCGGTGGGCGTAGTCCGCCATCAGGATCATCAAGGCGGTGGAAGCCTCCTCGCAGGAGCAACCAGCCAGTTGGGCCAACTCCTTGAGCGTCACGGCGCGGCCCTTGAGATAGAGAATGGCCTCCAGTCGGGCGGGGAGGGACAACCCCGCCGCCGCAACTGCCTCTGCGGATTTCTCCGCCTCAGCCGAGGAAGAGTTGATAGGCCTGGTTACCGGTTTCATCCCAATAGCGATAGCCCAAGGTTTCCAGGAAGGCCTGCCATTCCTGCCGCTCTGTTTCCGGCACCTGTACGGCCACCACAATACGCCCGTAATCCGCCCCCTGGTTGCGGTAATGAAACATGCTCAGATTCCAGGTGGGTCGCATACGGGAGACAAAGTGCATCAGGGCGCCAGGCCGCTCGGGAAACTGAAAGCGGTAGAGCAACTCGCCGCTGGCTGCCGGGCAGCGGCCCCCCACCATGTGGCGGATGTGGACTTTCGAGAGTTCGTCGTCGCTGAGGTTCACGGCGGCAAAGCCCCCCTCCTGCAGCTTCCGCACCAGTGCTTCGGTGTCACTGCGACCGTCCACCTCCACGCCAATAAAGATATGGGCCTGCTGTGGATCCGCCATGCGATAGCTGAACTCCGTCAGGTTGTGGTTGCCCAACACGGAGCAGAACCGCAGCAGACTGCCGGGGCGCTCCGGGATGGTGACCGCCAGCAGGGCCTCCCGCTCAGCCCCCAACTCCGCCCGCTCCGCCACAAAACGCAACCGGTCAAAGTTCATGTTGGCGCCACAGGCCACGGCCACCAGTTGCTGATCCCGGCGGCCCCGGCGCACGACATCCTGTTTCAGACCGGCAACGGCCAGGGCTCCGGACGGCTCCAGCACGGAGCGGGTGTCTTCAAAGACGTCCTTGATGGCTGCACAGATGGCGTCCGTGTCCACCAGCACCATGTGGTCCACGTACTGGCGGCAAAGACGAAAGGTTTCCTCCCCCACCTGCCGCACCGCCACACCGTCCGCAAAGATGCCCACCTGGTCCAGACACACCCGCCGGCCAGCCGCCAGGGAGCGGGTCATACTATCGGAATCGACGGGCTCCACGCCAATGATCTCCACCTGGGGCCACAGGGCTTTGACGTAGGCGGCGATGCCGCTGATTAATCCCCCGCCCCCCACGGCCACGTAGATGGCTGTTGGCGGCTCTGCCAGTTGGCGCAGGATTTCCATGCCGATGGTGCCCTGGCCGGCAATCACCTCCGGGTCGTCAAAGGCGTGAATAAAGCAGAGCCCCTGCTCCTCCACCAGCTTTTGGGCATGACTGCAGGCATCGTCAAAGGATTTGCCGTGGAGCACCACCTCGGCCCCCAGGCGGGTCACGTTGCGCACCTTGACAGCGGGGGTGACCCCAGGCATCACGATCACGGCGCGGCAACCACGGCGTTGGGCCGCCAGGGCCACGCCCTGGGCATGGTTGCCGGCGCTGGCGGTCACCACGCCCCGTTCCAGTTCTTCTGCCGACAGCAGCCGGATGCGATTGTAGGCGCCCCGCAACTTGAAGGAAAATACCGACTGCAAATCTTCCCGCTTGAACCAGACTTGGTTGCCCAGGGCGCGGCTCAGGTTTCTGGCCACCTCCAGGGGGCTTTCAATGGCCACGTCGTACACCCGGGCCCGCAGAACCCGCTCCAGGTAGCTGTGGTTTCGTGCTGGGGGTTCGGTGGAGTCCATCGGCGGGGAGGCGGCTGCTCCTGATTGTTCACCCACGTTACCGCTACGGGCTTGACCCGCATCCGCACCCGCCAACGGGTGTCAGGCCAGCACCTCGATCCGGGAGAGAAAGAACAGCACCCAGACGGCAAACAGAATCAGAGCCATGGCAAGGCAGTAGGTATTTCTACACAGCATACGAAACGTCACATGGTTTTGGCAAGCCCTTGGCCGGTTTTTCTCTCACACGCTTAAAAATCGGCTGATCACCGCCTGGGAGAGCCCCGCCGTGGGACCACTGGCCACGATTCCACCCTTTTGCATGGCGTAGTAGGTGTGGGCCTGGCGGACAAAGTGGAGGTGCTGCTCCACCAGCAGCACGCTGACGCCGGTGTGGTCCATGATGCGGCGCACAGCCTTTTCAATATCGGCCACCACGTTGGGCTGGATGCCTTCGGTGGGCTCGTCAAGGAGCAGCAGGCGCGGTCTGCCCTGGAGGGCCCGGGCCATGGCCAACTGCTGTTGCTGGCCGCCACTCAGGTCCCCACCCCGCCGCTCCAGCATGGTTGCCAGCGCCGGGAACAGGTCGAACACCTGGGGATCCGGACGATCATGTCGGGCCAGGCCACCGGGGCGGGCCTCCAGGCCCAGCCGCAGGTTGTCCCGCACCGTCAACCGGGGAATGATCTCCCGCCCCTGGGGCACGTAGCCAATCCCCGCCCTGGCCCGCCGGTGGGGGGGCAGGGCCAGCAGGTCCCGCCCCGCAAGCTGGATCCGGCCCCCCTGGGGACGGATCAACCCCATGATGGTTTTGAGCAGGGTGGTTTTGCCCACACCGTTGCGGCCAATGAGGCACACCATCTGCCCCCCCTGCACCTGCAGATCCACGTCCCGCAGGATGCGGCTTTCCCCGTAGCAGGTGGTGAGGCCCTGGATCTGGAGGAGGGGCTCTGTCATGGCTGCTGCTCCTCCTGGCCAGCGCCAAGATAGACCTCCACCACCCGGGGATCCGTTTGCACCTGATCCATGGATCCCTCACAGAGCACCTGCCCCTGGTGGAGCACGGTCACCCGGGTTTGCAGGCGGCGGATGAACTCCATGTCGTGCTCGATGACCAGCACCGTGTGGTCCCCCGCCAGGGACTTGAGCAGATCGGCCGTGCGCTCGGTTTCCGCATCGCTGAGGCCGGCAACGGGCTCGTCCACCAGCAACAACCGGGGCGCCTGCACCACCAACATGCCGATCTCCAACCACTGTTTCTGCCCGTGGGAGAGGGAGCCGGCCCGATGGCGGGCGCGGGGGGCCAGATTGATGACCTCCAGGAGATGGCGGATGCGCTGCCGTTGGGCGCCGGTGAGATGGCGCCACAGGAGCCCCATGGGGGTTTTGGGCGTACTGACGGCCAGGGCCAGATTCTCCTGCACGCTCAGTTGTTCAAACACCCTGGGGCTTTGAAACTTGCGACCCACCCCCAGGCGGGCAATCTGGTGTTCGTTGCGCCCCTTCAGGGAGCGACCCCGGAAGTACACATCCCCTGCCTGGGGACGCACCTTGCCGGTGATCACGTCCAGAAAGGTGGTCTTCCCGGCGCCGTTGGGACCAATCACCGCCCGCAACTCTCCGGCGGCAAGCTGCAAGTTCAGGTTTTTCAAGGCCAGGAAGCCGTCAAAGCTGACGCTGACGCCAACCAACTCCAGGAGGGGTGATTCGGGGGTGGGCACGGGTCAGTCCTCCCCCTCCTGTTCGGTCTCCAGTTCCAGGGCGGGGTAGGTGCTGAGCCGGGTCCTCCAGCCCAGCCGGGCCAGCAGACGGCGGGGACCATCCTCCTGGAACCATCCCACCACCCCACCCTGCAAGGTGGTCACCACCAGAAGGAACAGTCCACCCTGGATGAATAGCCAGGTCTGGGGCCAGGCCTCACTCACCAGGCTCTTGGCCATGTTAATGACCAGGGCGCCCGCCATGGCTCCCCAGAGGGCGCCGCGCCCCCCCACCGCCACCCAGATGACCATCTCGATGGAGAAGGGGGCCGCCATGAACTGGGGGGAGACAATCCCGGACTGGACCGTGTAGAGGGCGCCGGATATGCCCGCCAGACCACCGGCCAGGGCAAACACCATGGTCTTGAACGGGGTGGGGTTGTAGCCAAGACACCGCAGCCGCGCTTCATCGTCCCGGATGGCCAACAAGGCATGGCCGAAGCGACCCCGCACCAGTTGGCGGCACAGCAGCCAGGCCAGTAGCGCCAGCAGGGCGGTCAGCCAGAACAGGTTGCGCTGCATGGCGTCGGAGCCCACCATCAGCCCCAGCAACCGGGTCAGGTCCGTCTTGAGGCCGTTGGTGCCGTTGATGAGCTTCTGCTGACCATTGAAAAAGTTGAAAAACACCAGCAGGGCCGCCTGGGTGAGGATGGAGAAATACACCCCCTTGATGCGGTTGCGGAACACCAGGAAGCCCAGAAGCCCTGCCACCACCGCCGGCGCCAGCCAAATGGCCACCAAGGTGAACCATGGGGAGTGGAAGGGTTCCCAGAACCAGGGCAACTGTTGCACCCCATACAGCCCGAAAAACTCCGGCAGCCCGCCGGCGGCCCGGCTGCAACTGTGGCAGTTGAGCTGAAGATGCATGGCGGCGCCGTAGCCCCCCAGGGCAAAGAAGATGCCCTGGCCCAGGCTCAGCAGTCCCGTGTAGCCCCAGATCAAGTCAATGCCCAGGGCCACGATGGCCAGGGAGAGATAGCGACCCAGCAGGTTGAGCCGGAAGGGGGAGACCAGGCTGGGCAGGGCCAGCACCAGCGCCAGGCCCATCCCCCAGAGCAGAGNTTGTGACCAGCGGGGCTGCCAACGGGAGCGGGTACCGGCCATGGCTCACACCTCCGCCATGCGACCCCGCTGGGGGAACAGGCCCGCCGGACGCACCTGCAACGCCAGAACAATCAGGGCAAAGATGAGCACCCGGGCCATGCTGGTGGTGGCGAAAAATTCCACGCCCTGCTGAAGCCAGGCCGGCATTTGGGGCCAGACCTCCAGTAGACGGCCGGCGCCGATCACGTCGGTGAGCACGCCAATGCCGGCCGAGGCCACCACGGCGCCCCAAAGGTTGCCCACACCCCCCAGCACCACCACCATGAAACAGCCGACGATGTAGTCTCCTCCCACGTTGGGGCCCACCGATCCCAGCAGGGACACCGCCACCCCGGCCACCCCGGCCAGGCCGGAGCCAAGACCAAAGGTGAGGGCGTCCACGGCCTGGGTGGGAATGCCCAGGCAGTCGCTCATGGCCCGGTTCTGGGTCACGGCGCGGATACGGAGACCCCAGAGGCTGCGGTTGAGGAACCAATAGACCGCCAACACCGCCAGGATGGTGAGCGCGAGTATCACCAACCGGGGAACGGGAAGAGTCCAATCCCCCAGATCCAGGCCGCCCCGTAGCCAGCGGGGCGCCGTCACGTCCACGTTGCGGGCGCTGGCCCGGGCCAGCTTGGGCATGGCGCTGCGAATCCAGCCGGCAGCGGTCACCCCCACCCCCGCCGCCACAACCCAACTGCCCAGCCGCAGCAGCCATGGCCGTTGTTGTCCCGGACCCCGTAGCCGGTTCACCACCAGCGGCCCCGCCAGACCCAGCACGGCCGCCAGCCACAGACCGGTTGACCAGGCCAGGGGGACGGTGCGCACAAACTGCTGCAGGATCAGGCTCACCCCCCACGTGGCCAGCAGGGTTTCCAGCGGCCTGCCGTAGAGACGGCGAATCACGGTCCTCTCCAGCAGCAGCCCCACCAGGCCGCTCACCAGAAACGCCACCACCACAGCGACAAAGATATAGGCTCCGAACAGGGGTTCCAGAAGGGGCAACTTGAAAAAGCTCTGGACCACGTAGGTGGTGTAGGCCCCCAACATCATCAATTCCCCATGGGCGAGATTAATCACGCCCATGAGGCCAAACACAATTGCCAACCCCAGGGCGGCAATCAGCAACACGGAACCGATGGCGGCCCCGTTGAAGAGACTTTCAAGCAATAAGGTCACAGATCAAGGCTGATTGTCCGTCCCAGGTGGTCGTTCCGGATTGTGTCGGTGGGGGCTGAAGCCTGGCGGTCAGAGGAGATACTTCTCACCTTTGTCGGGATCACTCCAGTCACAGGCATATCCCTTGGAACTGGGCTCGAACTGGTTCCAGGCCTGGGGAGCAATGGGGCCGTCGCTGGTGCTGAGGATTTCGAATTGCCCATCGGAAGTCACCTGGCCGATGCGTACGGTCTGGGAAATGTGATGGTTGGGCATCACTTCAATGGGGCCTTGGGGTGCGTCAAAGGTGACGCCAATGAGGGCCTCACGCACCAGGTTGTCATCAAAACTGTTGGCTTTCTCAACACCAGCCTTCCACAGATAGACCATGTTGTAGGCCGATTCCATGGGATCGTTGGTCACCCGGTCTTCCCCGTACTTGGCCTTGAAGGCTTCCGTGAACTCCCGGGAAGCGGGGGTATCGATGGCCTGGAAGAAGTTCCAGGCGGCAAAGTGATCCGCCAGGTATTCGGGGCCAATGGTGTCAATCTCCACTTCGGCAATGGAGAAACTCATCACGTAGTAGCCGTTCTCGGGTGTGAGTCCTGCCGACTGCATCTGCTTGAAGAACGCCACGTTCTGATCCCCGTTCAGGGTGTTGATAATGGCGCCGCCGTCAGGTAGAGCGTTTTTGATCTTGGCAATGATGGGGGCCACCTCCGTGTTGCCCAGGGGCAGATAGTCTTCACCCACCACCTCGCCGCCGAGGCTTTCCAACTGGGCTTTGGTGATGGTGTTGGAGGTGCGGGGGAAGACGTAATCCGAACCCACCAGGAAGAAGGGCTTGCCCGCCACCGGAGATTCCTTGAACATGAACTCCACCGCCGGCTCCGCCTGCTGGTTGGGGGTGGCGCCGGTGTAGAAGATGTTCCTGGAGCATTCCTGACCCTCGTACTGGATGGGGTAATAGAGGAAGGCGTCCTTGGATTCAAAGACCGGCAGCATGGCCTTGCGGCTGGCTGAAGTCCAGCCGCCAAACACCACCGGAACCTCATCCTGGTCAATGAGCTTCTTTGCCTTCTCGGCGAAGGTGGGCCAGTCGGAAGCGCCGTCCTCTTCGATCCAGGTGATTTCGTAGCTCTTGCCGTCCACGGTCACACCGCCTGCGGCATTGATTTCCTCAATGGCCATCTTCTCCACCTCGGACAGGGTGGACTCGGAAATGGCCATGGTTCCGCTCAAGGAATGGAGGATTCCCACAGCAACGGTGTCGTCAAACTCCATCCCGGCGGAATCCGTTGGCGCTGACCGGGGTCCGCCACAGGAGGCCAGGAGCAGGGAAGCGGCCAGGGCGGAAGCGCCAAAGCTCCGACGAGGAAACGAGGTGAGACCCATGGGATACGGCACGGACAAGCCGCTGTTGCAACGCTCCGATTTTCAACCACCCCCCGGCCGGATTTGGTAGCCAAAGCAACGGGAAGCCAAAATTGTGCCCAACTGAACAGTTCCCGCCCATGGATAAGGAGCGCTCAGACGTGGGAGCGGGGCGATTGGGGAGGCAACTGGCGCAGAAGAAAATCCTCCACCTTCTCCACCCCTTCAGCGGTGCGCAGGTTGGTGAAACACCATGGCCGCCCACTCCGCATGCGCCGGGTGTCCGCCTCCATCACCGCCAGACTGGCGCCCACATGGGGAGCCAGGTCGATTTTGTTGATCACCAGCAGGTGGGAGCGGGTGATGCCGGGGCCCCCCTTGCGGGGAATCTTGTCCCCAGCCGCCACGTCAATCACGTAAATGCACAGGTCCGCCAACTCCGGGCTGAAGCTGGCCGCCAGGTTATCCCCACCGCTCTCCACCAGCACCAGATCCAGACCGGGCTCGGAGCGTTCCAACTCCTCCACGGCCACCAGGTTGATGGAGCAGTCTTCCCGGATGGCCGTGTGGGGGCAGCCGCCGGTTTCCACCCCCCGGATCCGCTCAGGGGGCAAGGCGCCGGAACGCAGCAGAAATTCGGCGTCCTCCCGGGTGTAGATGTCGTTGGTGACCACGGCCATGCGCAACCGCTGCCGGAGTCGCTTGCAGAGCACGTCCACCAGGGCGGTCTTGCCGGAACCCACCGGCCCGGCCACACCAACACGCAAAGGGCTCAACCGGGAAACAAACAGCTATACAGCCCATCATGCCCCAACGCCGCCAGCCAACGCCAGCCATTGGAGCGTCCGCGCCCTGGCTGATCACACGGGCGGGTATCTCCAGGTCCGCCGTCCATCGGTGGTGACACAGCACAAAGAAGGGCTTGATCCTCTCAAGCTGGCGCTCATCGAGCCAGAACAAACCATCCATCCTTCCGCCTTCTGAGGGTGGCGGGGGATCCCTCGCTGCTGCAGGGCTCTCCCCAGTTTCTGGGTCCTGACCCTAATCTCCCCCCATGCAGTGACGAGCAGAGGCCATGGTGCTTGACCATCTTTCCACCAGTTGGTCCGTGTTTCAGGCATTGTTTCTGGAGGCCATGCCGTTTCTTCTCATTGGTATGGCGTTGGCCACCATGGCCCGACACTGGCTTCCCACGGGTCCGGTGCTCCAGTGCCTGCCGGATCATCCCCTCCTGGGTCCCCTCACAGGCGCCGCCATGGGGTTTGCCCTGCCGGCGTGTGAGTGCGGTAACGTGCCCGTGGCCCGCCAACTGCTGGCATCCGGGAGCCCGCTCTCCACGGCCATGGGGTTTCTCTTTGCCGCCCCCGTGTTGAATCCCATTGTCCTGGCCTCCACCTGGGCTGCATTCCCGGATCAACCCTGGTTGCTCTGGGCGCGCCCCGCTGCGGGTCTGGCCATGGCCCTTGTGGTGGCCACCCTCCTGCGTCTCCAGCAGGACGCCGCCATCCTGACCCCCAACCTGCTGCGGGAGCGGGGCTTTCACCAGCCGGTCGGGGCGGGGTCGTTGCTGGAACGTTCCACTGGCCTGATTGGGGCGCAGGGTCCGGCGGCGCTGCCGCTGCCGTCGGTTGGTCGGGGCAAATCGTGGCGTCTCAGCGTGCTCCACGGCATGGATGAGTTGGTCAAGCTATCCGCTCTGTTGATTCTGGGGTGCGCAGTTGCAGCCCTGTTGCAAACCACCCTGCCCCGGGACTGGCTGCTGGCCGTTGGTCAGGCCCCCACCCTCTCGGTGTTGGCCCTCATGGCGCTGGCGGTGGTGATCTCCGTATGCAGCAGTGTGGACGCCTTTCTGGCCCTGGCCTTTGCCTCCCAGGTCACCCCGGGAGCATTGCTGGCTTTTCTGGTTCTGGGCCCGGTGATTGACGTGAAGTCCCTGGGTCTGTACGGCACGGTGTTCTGCCGCTCGGCCATGGCATTTGTGGCGTTGGCCTGTGGCGTGTTGGCCCTGCTGGCGGGCCAGTGGACCAATTTCCTCATGCTCTGAACCATGAACCAACCTGGCCCCCCATCCCTCTGGTCCGTGGTTCGACGGGCCGTGGCCCGTTGGCGTTGGCCGCCACTGGCGCTGCTGTGCTGTGGGGTCACACTGGTGCATAGCTGGTCCAGCGGCCGCCTGCAACTGCTCATGGCCCCGGTGTTCCACGGGCTGGTGATCGGGGCCGGGTTGGCGCTGCTTGTGTGGAGCGTGACGATGCTGGCGGTAGAGCCGCCGCGCCGACCCACCCCGTGGCGGGCAGCGGCGCTGGTGGTCTGCACAGGTCTGTTGATGGTGTTGGCGCCACCCCGTAGCTCATTCAGCACGTTGGCCCGCTATCGCCCGCCCGCCCGGTTGGATGGCCTGGCTGTGGGCTTTGCCTTACCGCCGGAGCAGCGGGACCTGGTGGACTGGGTGCGTCTGTTGCGGGGTACCGCCCAACCCCAACTGTTCCGTGGCGAACCCGTGCAGGTGGAGGGTTTTGTGCTGGTGACCGCTACGGGGGAACGTCACTTGGCCCAGCTTCTGGTGCGCTGCTGCCTGGCGGATGCCACGCCGGTCTGGCTGGCGGTGCAGTGGCCGGCTGATGCCCCGCCGCCGCAGGATCAGTGGGTTCGTGTGGAGGGGGAGATGGAACTGCTGGAGACATCCGGCGGGATGCAGCCCGTGGTGGTCGCCCACGAGGTGACCACCATTGCCAAGCCCCGCCAACCATTCCGCACGTAAACCCGTCTTACGGGGAAGAACGATTGCAAGGGGGAAAGCTATTAAAAACCAAATATGGCGCTATAACAGGGAAGTGGAACATGATCCGCTGCTTCCATCCTCTATTGGGGGAAGCGGGAATGTTGGAGGGTTATGGACTTAGTGGGGGGGAAGATACTGCTTGGAGGACGAATTCTGGGGAGGCAGCTCCATGGAACGGCGCAGGGCAGCCAGTTCATCATCCACATCCACCTGGACTGGCTCCACCTGGACTTGCCGGGGGGTGGCCGTATTGTTGTCCGGCAATACGGGTAGTGCGGGGGCAGGGGCCATGGAGGCTTTCAGGGCGGCTAGTTCATCGTCCACGTCACTCCCTTGCAGGGCCTCGAAGCGGGCCTCCAGATTGTCCCCTGCCAATTCCCCGATTGCCGCGGTTTCCGCCTCCAAGGACTCCACCTTTTCTTCCATGCGCCCGAAGGCCGCCATGGCGGAATCCGTGCTGATGCCGCTGACGGCTCCCTCAAGCTGCTTCTGGGCCTGGGCCGCCTGGGCACGGGCCTTGAGGGTGTCTTTCCTGGTTTTGGCCTGGGCAATCTGGCCCTCCAGCTTCAGCAAACTACGCTTCAGAACATCCACCTGGCCCGCCTGGGATTGCATCTGCTTGATCAAGGCCTGGGCAGTGTCCTCATGGGTCTTGCGCTGAGACAGGGCTTGGCGGGCCAGATCCTCGTCTCCCCCCTTGAGAGCCAACTGGGCGCGGCCATACCAGTGGTCCGCCTGGACACGGGCTTGGCTGGCTTGGCGTTCAATGCGCTTCTGGCTGGCCACCGCCGTGGCCACCGCTTGGCGTAGTTTTACCAACTCCGCCTGCATGTCCATCAGGGACTGATCCAGGATCTTCGCGGGATCCTCCGCACGACTCACCAGATCGTTGGCATTGGCGCGCATCAGTCGCCAAAGTCGTGAGAAGAAAGACATGATGGCAGCGGCAGTGGGGGATGATATCCAGGGCCAGCTTAGCAGGCTTGGCCCGGCGATGGACAGGGGTAGGTGGGGATTGAGGGCTGTTTGGGGAGCAGAGCTGGTACACCTTGATCAATGCGGCTGCTCAGGGCTTCCATGCGGGTGTTGAGATTGGCCCCCAGGTCGTCGATGCGGGTTTCCAGGGTATCCATGCGAGTCCCGAGATCGTCGATGCGGGCACTCATACCGTAGATCCCCAAAGCGATGGACACCAGTAAACCAATGATGGTCACCGCCCCGCCAATCGCCGCGATCACAACGGCGGGCTCCACCCATGGGCGGCGTGTTGGTGGTCATGGGCTGGCGGCCTCAGTACTGACTCCAGAGGCTGCCCACAAGTGGCGGCTCCGGTGGCGGCATGCCGGCCTCCGCCAAAGTTTGGACACAGGGTGGAGGCATGTGGCATTTCTGGACTGGTTGTGCTGATAATTGCATGCGTGGCCGGTGACTGTGGGCGTGGGGATGAAGGCATCCGGATCCGGGAATGACGTGGGGGTGCGGCCGGCACAGGTGCTGAGGCCAAGCCGGCGTGGGGCGCCCC
>NZ_JENA01000031.1 GCF_000586015.1 Candidatus Synechococcus spongiarum SH4
TCAACCACCCCCGCCTGTTCCAGCACCCCCTTGGAGCTGGGCACCTGGCCGGAGCGCCGTGGGTCCACCTCCGTGGCCATGCGCAAGGCCCGGGCAAAGGCCTTGAAACAGGCCTCCACAACGTGGTGGTCGTTGCGGCCGTGGAGTTGGCGGATGTGCAGGGTGAGGCCGCTGTTGTTCACCACGGCCACGAAAAATTCCCGCACCAATTGGGTGTCGTAGCGGCCAATGCGCTCGGAACGCAGTTGCAGGTCAAACTCCAGGTGGGGCCGCCCGGAGCAGTCCAGGGCCACCTGCACCAGGGCCTCGTCCAACGGGGCCAGGAAATGCCCGAAACGATAAATCCCGCGGCGATCCCCCAACCCCTGCCCCAACGCCTGCCCCAGGCTGATGCCCACGTCTTCGTTGGTGTGGTGGTCGTCAATCTCGGTGTCCCCCTGGGCCTGCACGTGTAGATCGAAGAGGCCATGGCTCACCAGTTGCATGAGCATGTGGTCCAGGAAAGGGATGGTGGTCTCCACCTGGCCACAGCCGGTCCCGTCCAGGTTCAGGCGCAGCCGCACCTGGGTTTCCCGGGTCACCCGTTCCACGGAACCGATGCGCCCGTCCTGGTTGGCGTTGGCGTTGCTGGGGACTGGCATGGGAGAAAGGGATCCAACCGTCTGGTTTGCGGGGTTACACGGCTGCTGCGGAACGCTGGAGAACGGCGGCGCAGCGATCACAGATGCGGGAACCGTCATCTAACGTTTCCCCCTGATCCGTGGTGTAGTGCCAGCAGCGGGAACACTTCCAACCATCCGCCCTGGCCACCTGGACGTGGAGACCGTCCTCCCGGGATTCCGCCAGGGGTTGAGGCAGGGGATCACCGCCCATGTGCAGTTGGGAAACCAGGAGCCAGTCTTTCAGCAGATCTTCCGCGCTGACGCCCTGGTCCCGGAGCCAGGCGACGGCCTCCTGCATGGCTGGATCCTGAATGTCCAGATACACCTGGGCCTCCAGGGAGGCGCCCACATGGCCGGCGGTCTGGCTGGCCTGCAACTGACGGTTGACGCTGGTGCGCAGGCGGCGCAACTGCCCCACCACCGCCGCCAACCGGTCATGGCGCCATTGGGCAGCGGCTTGGGGCCAACCCCGCTCAAATACGGAGGTTTCCGGGACGGGATAGGGGAGGTTCTGCCAGATGTCCTCGGCCATGTGGCAGAGCACGGGGGCCATCATGCCCGCCAACTGCTCCACCACCACCGCCAGCACCGTTTGGCACTGACGCCGCGACAGGTCTTGGGGGGCGCTGATGTAGAGCCTGTCCTTGACAATATCCAGATAGAAATTGGAAAGATCAACTACACAGAAGTTCTGAAGAATCTGGAAGAAGCGATAGAATTCATAGGCTTCAAACGCCCTGGTTGCCTCCTGGAGCACCTCGCCCGTGCGATGCAGCAGCCAGCGGTCCAGCCATGCCAGCTTGTCAAAGGGAACACCGTCCCGTTCGGGTTGAAAGTCGTAAACGTTGCCCAGCATGTAGCGGCAGGTGTTGCGCACTTTGCGATACACGTCCGCCAGTTGCCGCAGGATGCCGGCGCCGATGGGAACATCGGAGGAGTAGTCCACGGAACTCACCCAGAGCCGCAACACGTCGGCCCCGTAGGCCGGCTCCTTTTTCCTGTTTTTGCCACCGGCAATAATCACTGTGGGATCCACAACGTTGCCCAGGGATTTGCTCATCTTGCGGCCCTGTTCATCCAGGGTGAAGCCGTGGGTGAGCACACAGCGGTAGGGGGCATGGCCATGGACGGCAACGGAGGTGAGCAGGGACGACTGAAACCAGCCCCGATGCTGATCCGAACCCTCCAGGTAGAGATGGGCGGGATAGGCGAGCCCCTCACGGCCGGCCGCCACCGCTGCCCAGCTTGAGCCGGAGTCAAACCACACGTCCATGGTGTCGGCGCCCTTGCGCCAGCGCTCCGCCTCCGGGGCATAGGCGGGGGGCAGGAGTTGCGCCTCGTCCATGGTCCACCAGGCGTCGCTGCCGTGGGCGGCAAACAGTTGCTGCACATGGGCGAGAGTCTCTTCATTGAGCAGCACCTCGTCTCCATTGCGGGCATAGAACACCGGAATGGGCACACCCCAGACCCGTTGCCGGGAAATACACCAGTCCCCCCGCTCCCCCACCATGGCCTCAATGCGATTGCGGCCGGAGCCGGGTAGCCACGTGACCTGGCCGATGGCCGTCAGGGCCGCCTCCCGGAACCCGTCCACCGAGGCAAACCATTGTTCCGTGGCCCGGAAGATGGTGGGTTTTTTCGTGCGCCAGTCGTAGGGGTAACGGTGGCCATAGGGCACACAGGCCAGCAGGAAGCCCCGGTCCTTGAGGGCGGCAACGATGGCGGGGTTGGCATCCTCCAGCACGTTGAGTCCGGCGAAGGGGCCGGCCTCGGCGGTGAAATACCCCCCTTCATCCACGGGGCAGAGGACGGGCAGGTTGTAGCGCCGGCCCACCACAAAGTCTTCCGCCCCGTGCCCCGGAGCGATATGCACCAGACCGGCGCCGGAATCGGCGGTGACCATGTCCCCCCCCAGCACCACCCGGCCCTGACGCTCCAACAGGGGGTGTTCATAGCTGATCCCTTCCAGTGCGGTCCCCGGCACGGTTTGGAGAACCTCCAGGGGCTGATCAAGCACCTGGCTCAGGGCTGAGCGCCGCCCACAGGCCACCACCAGCCGCCGCCCATCAGCCGTGGCCACAACGGCATAGTCCAGACGGGGATTCACCGCCACCGCCACGTTGGCGGGCAGGGTCCAGGGGGTGGTGGTCCAGATGGCCAGGTGGAGGCCCTGGGCGGCCCCGTCCAGGCGCCGGGCCAGGGCATCGGGCACGGTCCCCACGGGAAAGGCTCCGTAGACGCTGGAACTGGTGTGCCCCTCGGGATACTCCAACTCCGCCTCCGCCAGGGCCGTGCGGGAACTGGGACTCCAATGCACCGGCTTCAGGCCGCGGTAGACGTGACCGGCCAGCACCATGCGGCCAAACACCCCGATCTGGGCGGCTTCATACTCTTTTTGCAGGGTGAGATAGGGATTGTCCCAGTCCCCCCAGACGCCCCAGCGGCGAAAGCCCTGCCGCTGCCCCTCCATCTGCTTGCGGGCATAGGCCGCCGCCTTCTTGCGCAGCTTGATGGGGTTGAGTTGCCGCTGCTGCTCCGGCTTCAGTTCTTGCAACACCTTCAGTTCAATGGGCAGGCCATGGCAGTCCCAACCCGGCACAAAACGCACCTTGCGCCCCTGGAGCAGCTTGTATTTGTTGATGATGTCCTTGAGCACCTTGTTGAGGGCATGGCCCATGTGCAGGGCGCCGTTGGCGTAGGGGGGGCCGTCGTGGAGGACGAAGGGCGGGCCGGGATTGCTGCGGCTCAGCCGTTCGTACACCTTGTGCTCGGACCAGAATTGCTGGAGTTGAGGCTCCCGCTCCACGGCATTGGCCCGCATCTGGAAGCCGGTCTTCGGGAGGTTGATGGTGCTCCGGACGCTGTCACTCTCCAAGGCGGGGGCCGGGTTCATATCCTGACGATTTTCCCGCCTGGCCTGCCCTCTCGGGCAAGGGGCGCCAGGGCGCCGTTATGTTCCTTAACACACTGAAAACACCAGCGAGGAAGAGGATTAAAGACGCCACGGGCGGGCGGATTCACCCCTGCCGTGGCCGTGGTGGCGGTAGCGGACAACGACGCCCGGAACTGATGTTATGGTTACCCTGCTCCGGCCGCCGGTGGAGTCCGGTGGCAGCAGATCCTACTCCTACACCATCACACGGTCCACTCGGCCCTCCGAACCCGTGACGGTGAGAGGGGCCTTCTTGACGTGGGCGGGCAAGCCGCGACTTCCCCTGCTCCGGAACTCGGGTTAGTTTAGGGCTTCCCGATGCGCCACGTCATTCTGTGTCTGCAGCCCCTGGTGTCCTGGAAGCGGCTCTTGATGCGTTGGACTTGCCGGATCCCGAGGCGGATCATCTGAGTGAGGCGGAGTTCCTGAAGCGGGTGGACCGGGCATGGTCCGTCTGCGAGCAGTTCGATTTACAGACGGAGATCTGGCGGGGAAGGATCCTGCGCCGCATCCGGGATCGCGGCCAGCGGCGCGGCCAGAGCCGGGGCGGCGCGTTTCTCCAGTGGTTGCGGGAGCGGGACATCAGCAAAAGCCATGCCTACGGCCTGATTCAACTGGCCGATTCCGCCGATGACCTGGTGGGGGCGGGCAGTCTGGATCCCGCCTGTGTCAACAATTTTTCCAAACACGCCTTTCTGGCCACCGCCAAAGCGGCGCCGCCGGTGCAGCAGTTGGTCAACACCGCAGCCAATGAAGGGGAATGGATCACCCGTCACCAGGTGAAGCGCCTTGATGATGAATTCACCGCAGCCAGCAGTGAACTCTTGCCGGACGAAGTGCGTCAACGGACCCAGGCCCAGGTTCTGCCCGCCAGGGCGGTGGCCCCCCTCGTGAAGGAACTGGCCCGCCTGCCGGAGGAACATCAGGAGCAACTGCGGCAGGAGTTGGCGGCTGCACCGGAGCTTGATGCCGTCAAGGCCGCCACCCGGACGGCCCGCGCCATGGCCATGGTTCTGGAGGCTGCCCTGGCCTTGAATACGCTGCGGGACCGTCCCCTCAACCTGGACCAGGCCATGGGGGAAGCCCAGCGGTTGGAGGCCCTGGGAATCCTGGCGGAAATCCTTCGCCATGCCCGGCAGGTTGAGCAGGCCGCCAGCCAGTTGAATCGCAGTTGGCAGCGGCTGGGCGATCTCCAGGAGCGCCTGCGGCTGGACAGCGGCGGCGACACCCCTCACCTGCGCCGCCTGCTGGAGACGCTGGAATCCCTGTCAGGCAGTCCCATGCAGGTTTCCCTGGGTGCAGTGGGGGGCCAGGAACGCCTCCATGTGGAGATCACCATCAGTGGTGGTTGATCAGCCCCTCGGCGGCGCCCTGCTGGTGGCCCTGGGGGCTGCCCCGGGGGCTTGTCTGCGCTGGTGGCTGGTGCGATGGTGGTCCCCCTGCTGGGCCGGTCGTCATCAACAGCGCCAACTGCCGGGGACGGCCGGTGCTCCCTGGGCCACCATGGCGGTCAACGTGGCGGCTTCCGGCGCTCTGGGATTGTTGGCAGGCTCGCTGATGCGCTATCCCGGGCAGGCGCTGTGGCTCTGGCTGGGGGTGGGCTTTGCTGGCAGCCTCAGCACCTTCTCCACCCTGATGGTGGACGTGATCCTCCTGCTGAAAACCGGCCACCGGCAAGAGGCGCTGGGTCTGGTGGGAGCCAGCGTGGTGGGGGGCTACGGCCTCCTGGCCCTGGGCTTGGCCCTGGGTGAGGCGTTGGCCCCATGAGCGCCGGACATACCATGGGGCCTGCCCTGACAGCCGCGACGCAGCGGTTCCTGTTGGTGGCGGCGGGCGCCGTTCCCGGAGCCCTGTTGCGCTGGCAGGCCGCTGTCCAGTTGAGCCCTTACCTGCCTCCTGGGGGATCCGACGTAGTGGTCAACGGTGTGGGCAGTTGGCTGCTGGCCTGGCTGGTGACCCGGTCTGCCTCCCGCCAGGGACTCCGGTTGTTTCTGGGGGCGGGATTCTGTGGATCACTCACCACGTTTTCCTCCTGGATGCTGGTGACGGAAAGACTGCAACAGCAGGGGTTCATCATGGGTCTGCTGTGGCTGGGTCTGGGTCTTGCGGTGGGACTCGCCATGGCCTGGCTGGGGCAATTGCCGGGGCAACTGCCGGGCCCGGGGAAGGCGCGCCCATAAGCCCATAAACTGTTGTTGCCTGTGGATTCAAGGGGCATGAACAGCAGCGGCCCCAGTGTCTCCGAGCAGGTTGCCCAGCAACTGGCCGGATTGCTGCAGGAGGGCAGCTACGACAGGGTCAAACATCTTCTGGAGCCCCTTCAACCCGTGGATATTGCTGAGGCCATCGGCACCCTGCCCACGGCCCAGCAGGCCCTGGGCTTCCGGCTCCTGTCCAAGGATCTGGCCATCGAGGTGTACGAGGACCTGGAACCCCTGGTGCAGCAGGCCCTCCTGGAGACCCTGCGCTCCAACGAGGTGTTGGAGGTGGTGGAGCAGATGGCGCCGGATGACCGGGTGCGTCTCTTCGACGAGCTGCCGGCCAAGGTGGTGCGGCGCCTGCTGCAGCAGTTGAGCCCGGAAGAGCGCCGAGTCACGGCCCAGTTGTTGGGCTATGCGCCGGGCACGGCGGGTCGTCTCATGACGACCGAGTTCATCGCCCTCAAACAACAACAGACGGTGGCGGAAGCCTTGAACGTGGTGCGCCGTCGCGCCCGTGTGACAGAAACCGTCTACGCCCTCTACGTCACTGACGGGTTCAGTCGCCTGACGGGAACTCTGTCCTTGCGGGAACTGGTGACGACCGAGCCGGATCTGCTGGTGGCCCAGGCCATGACCAGGGAGGTGGTGTCCTTGACCACGGAAGTGGACCAGGAAGAAGCGGCCCGCCAGATCCAGCGCTATGACTTCCTGGCCCTGCCGGTGGTGGACCGGGAGTCCCGGCTGGTGGGGATTGTCACCGTGGACGACGTCATTGACGTGATTGAGCAGGAGGCCACGGAGGATCTTTACGCTGCTGGCGGCATCCAGACCGCCGACGAAGACGACTATTTTCAGATCAACCTGCTGCAAGTGGCCCGCCGCCGTCTGGTGTGGTTGCTGGTGTTGCTGCTGGCCAACGTGGGGACCGCCTCGGTGATTGCCGCCCAGGATGCGGTGTTGTCTCAATACGTGTCCCTTGCGGCCTTCATTCCCCTGCTGATCGGCACCGGCGGCAACATAGGCGCCCAAAGCTCCACGGTGGTCATCCGTGGTCTGAGCACAAGGCGGATTCAGGCCATCGGGGCTTGGCAATCCGTGCTGCGGGAGAGCGCTGCGGGAGCACTGCTGGGCCTGCTGTTGTCCATCATTGTCAGCCTGGTGGTCTGGGTTCTGGACTATCCGCAGCAGGTGGCCGTGGCGGTGGGGGGAAGTCTTCTGGCCATTGCCACCATGGCGGCAACGGCGGGTTCCCTGCTGCCCCTGTTGTTTCGTCGTCTGGGCTTCGACCCGGCCTTGATGTCGGCCCCCTTCATCACCACAGTGGTGGACGTGGCTGGGGTGTTTGTCTATCTACAGTTGGCCTCCAGGCTGCTGTTGCCCGCCACCTGAAGGCGCTGGGGCGCCACAGGTGGCCGGGGCCAGGGAAACGGTTCGGGGGGAATGTATCCTGTATAAGCCAGGTTTCCTTCAGATTCACTGTGAAACTCGCTAGCATGAAAGATTATCAACCCTTGGTCGGCCCGCAGTCGGCCCCCAGGCTGGTTCTGAACGGGACGGGGAGGTCCCTGGCCCAGGTCCGTTTTCATGGAATCAGAGGAATCGGAGTAAGCACTTGTACTTAATTTTTTGGAAAATGGGAAGATCCATGATCTTCTTTACGCTTCTTAAGGTTAGGATTTGCTTACAGCTCGGAGCAGCCTGCGTCACCCATGGTTCCAGCCCTCTCACCCTCCTGCTCATCCCGGTCCACCAGCCAATCCTCCGCCAAGGCTGATCCGGTGCTCTCCCTCCTGCAGAACCACGTTGGCCGTTCTCCTCTGGCCAGCCATGAACATGAAAAAGACATGACCGCCACCTCGTCCTTCCCCTCGTCCTCACCCTCCCAAGCCACCGGTCAATCCTCTGCCGACGCTGACCTGGTGCGCTCCTATCTGCGGGATATTGGCCGTGTCCCGCTGCTGAGCCATGAACAGGAAATCACCTTGGGGCGCCAAGTGCAGGATCTCATGCATCTGGAGGCGCTTGAGGCCCAACTCAAGCAAGACACTGGCGTTGCCCCGCCTGGGAGGAGTGGGCAAAGGCGGCGGAGTTGAGCCCCGCCCAGTTGCAGCGCCGCCTTCGCAGCGGTCGTCGCGCCAAGGAACGGATGGTTTCCGCCAATCTGCGCCTGGTGGTGTCCGTGGCCAAAAAATACACCAAGCGCAATATGGAACTCCTGGACCTGATTCAGGAGGGTACCATCGGCCTGGTGCGTGGCGTGGAAAAGTTCGACCCCAGCCGGGGTTACAAGTTCTCCACCTACGCCTATTGGTGGATTCGCCAGGGCATTACCCGGGCCATTTCCGAGAAAAGCCGCACCATTCGTCTACCGATTCACATTACCGAGGTTCTCAACCGCCTGAAGAAAAGCCAGCGGGAACTGAGCCAGCAGTTGGGGCGTACACCCACCGTGGTGGAACTCTCCGCCGCCGTTGCCCTGGATGAAGAACAGGGGGAGACTGTCCACGAGGTCATTGTCCGCCTCAACAGGGAACTGGGCCACGCACCCACCATGGCCCAGCTTGCCCACGCCCTCAAGCGCTCCGAAGATGAGGTGAATACCCTCACCAGCGAAGTGAAGGACATCATCTGCCGTGCCCGTCAACCCGTAAGTCTGGATCTACGGGTCGGGGACGGAGACGACACCGCCCTGCAGGAACTGCTCTGCCATGAAGGTCCTGCCCCCAATGAAGTGGTGGATGGTGAGTGTCTCAAGAGTGACATTGAAGCCATCCTGGGCCAACTGCCCCACCTGCAGTGCGAGGTCATCAAAATGCGCTACGGCATTGGCGAGCATGAGCCCATGAGCCTCACGGGCATTGGCCGGGTGCTCAACATGAGCCGTGACCGGGTTCGCAAGCTGGAGAAGGACTGTATGGCCAGTCTGCGTCATCTGCGGGCCAACATCGAGGACTATGCCATGGCCTGACCAGGGCCCAGTCATCGCCTGGGTTGTCAACAACCGGTGGCAAGGGCCAGGCAAGGCGGCTCATATCCAGTTGTGATGCTGCCATCCTTAAGGCCAGCCGCCACCGCGTCCAGGGTGTCGCGCATACCGGTCGTCACCACGCCATGAAAATCGTGGAATGGCGCCAAGCCCACGTCATTCCAGCCCGCCGCCCTGTTGCTCGTCAAAGCGGGGGGCCAGCACCAGAAACAGCCACCACCAGACAACAACGGCACAACCCAACCCCGTCACAATCCACCAACGCCCGGTGAGCCACCAGCTTCCAACCAGTACGCCAACGCCGGTGAGCAGGATGCTCCAGGGCTGACACCACCAGGGTTTCTTCTGCCAAAAGCCCGGAGCCATCAGTGCTGATGTTGCTGCAACCCACCATGACACGGTGGGCCAACGGCGTCCAGGGCATGGGCAGCCGGTGGCAACCTGTGAGCAGACGACAACCATGGCCGGATGCGCCATGCTGTGGAGGAGGACATTCTAGGATCCCTCCAGCGAATCACTGCCCATGACGCAACTGGAGACCCACACGGAACCCATGGTGGTCAACTTTGGGCCCCACCATCCTTCCATGCACGGGGTGCTCAGGTTGGTGGTGACCCTGGACGGGGAGGACGTGGTGGACTGCGAACCCGTCATCGGTTACCTCCACCGGGGCATGGAGAAAATTGCCGAGAGCCGCACCAACGTGATGTTTGTCCCCTACGTGAGCCGTTGGGACTATGCGGCCGGCATGTTCAACGAGGCGGTGACCGTCAACGCCCCCGAACGCCTGGCGAACATCACCGTTCCCAGGCGAGCCAGCTACATCCGGGTGTTGATGCTGGAGTTGAACCGCATTGCCAATCACCTGCTCTGGTTGGGGCCGTTCCTGGCGGACGTGGGGGCCCAGACCCCCTTCTTCTACATCTTCCGGGAGCGGGAGATGATCTACGACCTGTGGGAAGCGGCCACCGGGCAGCGGCTGATCAACAACAACTACTTCCGCATCGGTGGGGTGGCGGTGGACCTGCCCTACGGCTGGCTGGAGAAATGCAGCGACTTCTGCGACTGGTTCGGTCCAAAAATTGACGAGTACGAGCGGCTGATCACCGATAACCCCATCTTCCGGCGCCGCATCACCGGTCTGGGGACCATCAGCCGGGAGGAGGCCATCAACTGGAGCCTCTCCGGCCCCATGTTGCGGGCCTCGGGTGTGTGTTGGGATCTGCGCAAGGTGGACCATTACGAGTGCTACGACGACTTTGACTGGGAGGTGGCCACCGCCGAGGAGGGGGACTGCTTCGCCCGTTATCAGGTGCGGATCCAGGAGATGCGGGAGTCATTGAAGATCCTGCGCCAGGCCTGCCGCGCCATCCCCGGCGGTCCCACGGAAAACCTGGAGGCGCGCCGCCTGCAGGAGGGGCGCAAGAGCCGGTGGTACGACTTCGACTACCAGTACCTGGCCAAGAAGGTGGCGCCCACCTTCAGGATCCCCAGCGGCGAGCTCTATGCCCGGGTGGAGACCGGCAAGGGGGAACTGGGCATATTTCTCATCGGCAGCAACGACGTCACCCCCTGGCGTTGGAAGATCCGCGCCCCGGACTTCAACAATCTCCAGATCCTGCCCCACCTGCTCAAGGGGGTGAAAGTGGCGGACATCATGGCCATCCTGGGCTCCATTGACGTGATCATGGGTTCCGTGGACCGGTGAGAAGGCCCAGGTCGGCGGCAACCCGGTGGGAACAGGCATAGCCGCTGAAGGCCACCGCATTGAGCCCCTGGCCCGGGAAGCAGGAGTCTCCAACGCAGTAGAGACCGGGAATGCCGGTGCGGTTCAAGGGCATGGGTAGTAACCCGGGCAGGCGCCGGGCTGGCCTCCTCTCTCCTCAGGCTCCCGCTCAATCAAAATCGGCATCACCAAAATCGGCGGCGGCATCCACGTCAGCGCCGCTGCTGGCGATGACCAACTCCGACTCCTTCAGCCACAGGAGCAATTTGTCGAGGGTACGAGCACAGGCCATAGAGTCGGACTCAAAACACTCCAGTCGTGATCCCTCACCATCTCGCTGGAACATGAGTCGATTAGCATGGCCCTCTGCAACGCTGACCGATGCCAGCTTGTCAAGCCGTACCCGGAACCGCTCCGTACGTTCAGGGAAGTGCCGCTCCCAGCGTTGGCCGTGGAAGTAAATGTGCTGAGTGGTCAAGACAACTGTCCCCTCGTCGGCCTGCTCCAGACGCTCGTCCTCGTCCAGGCTTCCGCCGAATCTGCCAATTCCAACGTCAATATTCCTTGTCACTCCAAATGATGCACCTAGCGATCCTCCGGAAAAAGTTGTATGCTTTTTGACCTTCAGATATCTACAGTCAGGAAGAACCCACAGGACCTTCTCGGACTTCTGGAATCGCAGGGACGGAGGCGGCTGGTGCTTGCACATGACAAACATGTCTTCCGGGCTCCTGGCTTGGGCGAGTCCTTCTTCCAGTGTTTTGATCTCACGCAGTCCATCAGCTTCCCTGTTCCTTTCAGCCATCCCTTTATACAGTCCACACGTTAAGAGCCACAGCAGGAAGTCCACGATAAGTATTATAGGCACCAGGAAGAACAACTTTATGTAGTGCAGTATCCTTAGTATAAAGCCTGCTATAATTCCTAGT
>NZ_JENA01000032.1 GCF_000586015.1 Candidatus Synechococcus spongiarum SH4
AGCGTTTGATGATGGTGGTGGACGGTAGCGCGGGTTGCTACGTGTGGCCGGAAGACCGGGTACTGATCCAGCGATGCCCCCGCAGCGCCCGCTTTGTGCGGCTCCAGGAGCACGAGTTCTTTCAGGTGCTGCGGGAAAAGCTGGGTTGGGGCCTGCCCCACATGTCCAAGCCCGGGAGCGGCGGCGACTGACAAGGATGCAGGTGAATCGCCTAGAGGGCGCCTCGGCGGGCAAAGATGATGAAGATCACCGCAGGCCCGGCAATGAAGATAAGGCCAAGGGAGGCAAAACCAGCAATGAGACCGAAATCAATGCCCATGGGTGTGAAGCGCCGTCAAAGCTGTAACAAGCTACAGGCTTCCCTGACGCCGGCAACCGGCCTTGAGACCAAATGGTAACAGGGTTTCACCTGGGGCAGCGCCCCATCAAGCCCCGGCCCTATGGCGCCCCGGTCACCTGCTCTGGTATCCTGCGAGACGCTGCAGCCGCCGCGAATGATCGCCGTCGTCAACAGATTGCGGCCGCCCCTGGCCGCCCCCGGTTGTTTGCCGCACCCCCGTGGGTTGCTGCCCGGCTTGCCGTCAAATCCCCAGCCGGTCACCGGTGATGACGGCGATCATTCGGCCCGGCCATGATCCCGTCCGGGAACAGCCGCCTGGCGGTGCTGGTTGGCGCCTTTATTACGGTGTTTCTGGCGGAACTGGGGGACAAGACCCAGTTGGCCACCCTGATGCTGGCGGCCCAATCCAATCATCCCTGGCAGGTGTTCCTCGGCGCTGGCGCCGCCTTGATCGCCTCCAGCCTGTTGGGTGTCCTACTGGGGCAGTGGCTGGGCCGTATTCTGCCCCAAAATCTGGTGAAGCAGTCGGCCGGGGCCTTAATGGTTGTTCTGGGCCTCTTCTTCTGCGCCGGCTTCGGCCTCAAATTGTACGGGATTCCGTGATCCGCTCCATGGATCGACAGAATGTTCCCCGGACCCCGCCGCGCTCCGCTCCATGGACGTCGCCCTGGTTTCCTCCACGTTCCTGACCATCTTCCTGGCGGAGTTGGGAGACAAGACCCAGTTGGCCACCATGGCCCTGGGCAGTTCCTCCGGGCGGCCGCTCATGGTGTTCCTTGGCAGCACCACAGCTTTGCTCCTGGCCAGTCTGCTGGGGGTTATGGTGGGAGACTCCCTGGCCTCCATGGCGCCACCTGCATGGCTACAGTTGGCTGCAGGGGTTGGTTTCCTTGCCCAAGGCGCGCGCCTTCTGTGGGAGACCAGAGGTGATCGCTCCACCAGCACCTCCTCCTGACCAGGGGCATTGCCCCGGCCCACAGGATCAATCCCGGCGCCCCCTCCTATTGCACCTCCGGGCCCGGGGGCGCCGCAAGTCACTCCAACAAGGCGCGGCAGGCCATCCCGGTGCCGGCGCCGGTTTGTTCCACGCCCGACTGCTTGCTTGTTCCACAAGACATTTGCACCCGCAATGAAGTTCTCGGTTGCGAAGCTGTTGAGCCAGCTTCACCCTGACACGTCCACAACCATCATCCAGCTACGGAAAAAGCTTTCCCTCAGCGCGGAATCAGAGAAAACCCAGCTCGATATTGCCCTGACGGCTCTCAAGGCGCTGGGTCTGCTCCGCCAGCAAAGGGGCAGAATCTATCTGCAACCCCATAACCATCTGGTTCCCGCCCGTCTGCGCAGTTCCAGCAAGGGGTTCTGCTTCGCCGTTCGGGAGGGGGCGGCGGCGATATCTATATCCGCGACCAGCATTTGAACCATGCCTGGAACGGGGATCGCGTTCTGGTGCAAATCATCCGGGAAGGGGGGCGGCGCCGTTCACCCGAAGGCGTTGTGCAGTGTGTGCTGGAGCGGGCCCACAGGACCCTCCTGGCCATTCCCAAGCGCAGTGACCAGGGTCTCATCGCCCAGCCGCTGGACGACCGCTTGCCCCATCCCATTCAACTGCCGGAAGAAGACGGCCGTCATCTGGAGGCGTCCGGTGACGGGGTGGCGGAGGTGCGCCTTGACCGCTTCCCCATTGCCCAGCGCCTGGCCCAGGGGAAGATCATCCACAGCTTGTCCACCAGCGGTGGTGAAGACCAGGATCAACGTCTGATTCAAAGCAAACACGGCATTTTTGGTCGCAGCGCCCGCAACCGGGCTGTCTTGCAGCCTCTGGATCTGCAGCAACGGGAAGACCTGCGGCACTTGCCCACCCTGTTGCTGGAGGGCTACGGCGTCTGGGATGCGCCCCAGCTTCCGGCGCTTTCTCTGGAAACCACCGCCACCGGCAGCCGACTGTGGGTACACGCTCCAGCCCTGGCGGAGCGTTTTGCCCCCCTGGGCTATCTGGACCTGTGGATGCGGGAGCGGGGCGCCGCCCTCTGCACGGGTCGGCGGTGGCAGGGCCTGGCCTCGGCCAGCCTGGACAAGGCGGCCATCTTTGTGCCGGGTGAGGAGCAGGCGGCCATGTCCGTTGCCCTGGACCTTGATGCTGACGGCGCCTTGGCGGGCTACCGATTCTGCCGCTCCCGGATCAAACCCGACGCCATGCTCAAGGCCGAGGACCTCAAGGAGTTGGCGTCCCAGGACGTCAAGGCCCGTCGTGGGAAACGCCCCGCCGCGCGGCGACACCTGAAGCCCCACATGGACACCGTCACCCGGTTGCGCGCGGTGCTGGATGCAGTACGGCAACAGCGGCTGGCCGCAGGCTCCATCGAGTTGGACTTGCGCCGGCCAGCCCTGAAGGCGGTGGGAGACCTGCAAGCCGTGGCCCTGGACGAGAAGCTTCAGGGCTGGCTGCCCCGGGCCGGGAACCATGAACCCATGGCCTGGTTACGGGAGGCGGCCCTTGTGGCCAACCGCGCTTTTGGTCAACACTGTGCGGCGCTGAAGCTGCCGGCCTTTTATGTGCAGAGCGCCCCTGTGGAGGCCAGCGATCTGAACGGCGTGGCGAGAACCACCCTGGGGTTGGAGAGCAACCTGGAGTTGGGACGGGACGGCAATGCCCCGGAGGGAGCAGCCATGGCGGCGGCGCTGCAAACGGCGCCCCGGAGCCGCGCCCTGCAACAGCAGTTGCGCAACGTGGTGAAACCCTGCACCTTCGGGATGGAGCCAGGTCCCTATATGCCGGCGGGAGAGGGGCAGGCTTATGCCCCGTTTGTTGGCGCGGCGCTCCACTACGGGGAGTTGTTCAACCAGCAACTCCTGGCGACGCTCCTTTGCCATGGCAAGGGCAGCCATGGAAGCCACCCGGAGACGGTGGACCTGGCCAGCCACCAGAGCCGGGACCAGGTGTCCTGGGACGTGTTGTCCCCGGACCACAGCAAACCGTTCAAGGACGCCATGGGGTCAGGTCTCTGCCAACATCTGCTGGAGCGCAGCCGCTTTGCGGCAGCAGTGGAGGCGGATTGGGTCGCCCTTTGCCAGGCGCGCCACGCTGAGGCCCACGTGGGGAAAATCATGGATGGGGTCATCAGCGGTGTGCAGAGTTATGGCCTGTTTGTGGAGTTGCCGCCCACCCATGTGGAGGGTCTGATGCACATCAGCACCCTGCGGGACGACTGGTATGAGTTCCGCGCCCGGCAGAACCGCCTCGTGGGCCGTAAAAGTCAACGGCAGTTCATGCTGGGGGACCCCATCACCGTGGAGATTCGGAAAGTGGACGTGCTGCGCAACCAGACTGACCTGGCGGCGGCGCTGGCAGACTCCCCCGAGCCCGCCAGCACCCGCTAGGACACTGCCGTCGTGGCGCCGCCGCAGGAACTGCCGTTGCCTGCGGTGCAGCCAAAGCAGTGATCACCGGTGTGGATGCTGTGCCCGGCCAGGGATTCGGGCATCACGTCGGCAATGGTGCATCCCGGCAGGGGCATATCCAGCATCTGGTTGAAGTCGCAGTCATAGAGTTGGCCATTGGGGAGCAACGGACAGGGTGTCGCGGCACATGAGCCCCCCAACGGTGCAGGGATTGAAGGCGTTTTCCAGCATCTGCTGGTAGCGCTCCAGGCGGCCTTCTTCCACCAGCCAGTCCCGGAAGCGGGCAATGGGCATATTGGTCAGCCCGATGAGTCGATCAAACGTGACCCCGTGCTCCGCCAGCGCCTGACGCCACTGGTCGGTGATCTGGTCACAAAGCGGCTGGAGGCGGTCCCCGTCGGGATTGGTCATCAGGGTGAGTTGGCGCCGGGGATCGCCCGTGCCATAGCCCGCGGCCCGGAGGCGGCGCAGACCTTCCAGAGACTTCTCCCAACTGCCGTCCCCCCGCTGCCGGTCCGACCTCTCCTGCTCCCAGTGGGGGAGACTGGCCACCACCTCCACCTGGTGATCCGCCAGCCACCGGGGCAAGTCCCGATACCCGGGCGCCAGCAGAATGGTGAGGTTGCAGCGGTCGATCACGGGAATGTTCCGTGCCCGCGCCGCCCGCACCAACTCCCGGAAACGGCGATGCATTTCCGGCGCCCCCCGGTCAGATCCACGCATTGGGGTTGGAGACGGTCCATGGCGGCAATGCATTGCTGGACCACCTCATCCGGCATCTGGGTGGCCCCTTGATCCGGGCCGGCCCCCACATGGCAATGGCTGCAGCGCATGTTGCAGAGGCGGCCGAGATTGAGTTGCAGCACACGAAGCGCTTGGGACCGCTCCAGGTGCTGACCCGCTGCAGCTAGGCGGATATTGAAGGTGTTGGCAACCATGGCTTGAGGGGAAGGTCTGGGAACAGGTTGTCTTCTGCTTCTACAGCTTTCAACCAGGCTGGCGGGGGGGCTGGCCGGAGTCCAAGGCATCGGCCAGGGTCTGGAAGCGTTCCCCATGGCGATGAATCTGCTCCCGGGCCAGATCCGTTGTGGTGCCGGAACGGAGGATAAAGCTCCAATCCGAGCTTTGCAGGAGCAAAAGCTCCCGGGCTGCCTGGCGCAGGAGGCGCTGCCCCTGTTTGCGGCGCCCATGGGTGGCCGCCAGTCTCTCCATGCGCAGCCCGCAGCGATGCCAGAGGGGAACCGCCCAGGCGTTGGCATCGTTCAGCCAGTAGCTGTGGTAGCCCCCTTGCCCCCAACTGGACGGGGCCGGACGGCAGAGTTGCAACTGGGGAGAATCCTCCAGGCAACGGCGCAGGGTGGTGAACCTGAGTTGCTGCCTGGGCGCCTCCCGCCACAGGGCGGCAAGGAACTGGGGACCCTCATACCACCAGTGGCCAAACAACTCCGCGTCAAAGGGGGCCACCACAAGTGGGGCCTGACTCCCCATGGCGGACTGCAACTGCCGCAATTGCCGGACGCGCCCTTGCACATAGTCTTCCGCATCTGCCTGAACCTGACGCCCGGCATCCTCGGGGCTGTAGGGGGGTTTGTGCTCCAGGGGGCAGGAGGGTGGCCCAACCGCGTGCAGCTTGAGGCCCAGGGGACGGGCATCGGCAATGGCCATCTCCTGCAACTGCTCCAGGGGCAGGTCCCAACCCAGATCCCGGTAGAACTCCCGGTAGCAGGCCTGACCCGGATAGCCGTCCCGGGCCGACCACACAGGCAACGTGGCGGTGCTGTCCCGCCCCACAAACGCCACGGCTCCCGGTGAGCAGATGGGGGCATAGATCCCGTAACGGGGGCGGGGCAGGGCCTGAAGCAACCCGTGGCCATCCAGAACGGCGTAGCGCAGCCCTTCCGCAGCCATCAGCCGGTCCAGCCCCTCGAAGTAGGCGCACTCCGGCAGCCAGATGCCCAAGGGGGCGCAGCCAAGGTGCTGGCGGTGGTGCTCCACGGCAATCCGTAGTTGGGCCACAACAGCGGAGCGGGGCTCACGCAACAACGGCAGATAGCCATGGGTGGCGCCGCAGGTGAGCAGATCCAGCACCCCCTGCCGCTGCAACTCTTGAAACGCGGGGATCAGCCGCCCCCGCAGTTGGCGCCAGAACGCCACCATGGCCCCCAACTGTTGGCTCAGGTGGGCCGCAGCATGGTGGTGCTGGGGGGGAGTCCATTCCAGAATCCGCTGCCGGCACTCGACCCAGTCAGGGAAACGGCCACAGAGCAACGGATCCGCCAGCATGGCCAGCAGGGTGGGAGAGAGGCTGAGGCTGAGGGCCGGGGACTGTTGAGGATCCTCCGCACTGCGTTGCAGATGGTGGAGCAGGGGAAGGTAGCTCTCCAGAACAGCCTGGTGGAACCAGTCCTCCTGCAAACTGCCCGCCTGGAGGCGGCGCACAAAAGGCAGATGGCCGTGCAGCACCAGTGCGAGGTGTCCTGGTGCCATGGCCTTTGCTGCTTGCTGCACTGGGTTCAAAGATTACGCCGCCCCTGTCCCGATGCGCTTAAAATGAACCAACTCACAATGATTCCGCGCAGGATGTCTTCTCCTCGCTCACTTGCGCCGCCTGGGACCATGCGGGCCAAGGATCCCGGGCGCGTTCTCATTTTCGACACAACCCTCCGTGACGGGGAGCAGTCCCCGGGCGCCAGCCTCAACCTGGAGGAAAAGCTTGTCATTGCCCAGCAACTGGCCCGGCTCAACGTGGACATCATCGAAGCCGGTTTCCCCTTCGCCAGCAAAGGAGACTTTGCAGCGGTGCAACGCATCGCCGACGTGGTGGGCGCCGAGAACGGCCCGATAATCTGCGGGCTTTCCCGGGCCGCCAAAGGGGACATTGAGGCCTGTGCCCAGGCCATTGCTCCGGCGGCGCGTCAGCGCATCCACACCTTCATCGCCACCAGCGACATTCATCTCCAGCACAAGCTGCGCAAAACCCGCCGCGAGGTGCTGGAGATCGTGCCCGAGATGGTTGCCCATGCCGCATCCTTCTGCAGCGACGTGGAATTCTCCTGCGAAGACGCCGCCCGCAGCGACCCGGAATTCCTCTACGAGGTGATCGAAGCCGCCATTACGGCAGGGGCCACCACCATCAACATCCCCGACACCGTGGGGTACACCACGCCGGAAGAGTTTTCCCAGCTTATTGCGGGCATTGACGCCCATGTGCCCAACATGGACCAGGCGGTGATCTCCGTTCACGGTCACAACGACCTGGGGTTGGTGGTGGCCAACTTCCTGGCGGCCATGCGGGCCGGCGCCCGCCAACTGGAATGCACCATCAACGGCATCGGGGAACGGGCCGGTAACGCCGCCCTGGAGGAGCTGGTCATGGCCATGCATGTGCGCCGCCAGCTTTTCAATCCCTTCCTGGGCCGCCCGGCAGACAGTGAAGAGCCCCTGACGGCCATCAACACCGAAGAGATTTACCGCACCTCCCGGCTGGTTTCCAACCTCACGGGCATGTTGGTGCAGCCCAACAAGGCCGTTGTGGGGGCCAATGCCTTTGCCCATGAGTCCGGCATCCACCAAGACGGCGTGCTCAAGAACCGCACCACCTACGAGATCATGGACGCCCGCACCATTGGTCTCAAGCACAACCGCATCAGCCTGGGCAAGCTGTCCGGCCGCAACGCCTTCCGCAGCCGCCTGGAGGAACTGGGATACAACCTCACCCCGGAGGATCTCGCCCAGGCCTTCCGCCGCTTCAAGGAGTTGGCGGACCGCAAGCGGGACATCACCGATCTGGATCTGCAAACCATCGTCAGCGATCAGGCCCAGCAGGTGGATGCCACCTACAAGCTCAAGCTGGTGCAGGTGAGTTGTGGCACCAACCTGCGCCCCACCGCCACGGTCACCCTGGAGGACAGCCAGGGGGGGCTGGCCACCACGGCCGCCATCGGCACGGGTCCCGTGGATGCGGTGTGTCGCGCCATCGACGAGTTGGTGAAGGTGCCCAACGAACTGGTGGAGTTCAGCATCCAGGCGGTCACCGAGGGGATTGACGCCCTGGGGGTGGTCACCATTCGCGTACGCCAGGGAGGCCTGCTCTGCTCCGGGTACTCTGCGGACACCGACGTGGTGGTGGCGTCGGCCCAGGCTTTCGTGGCCGCCATCAACCGACTGCTGGCCCTCGGCCGGAACCCCTCCATCCATCCCCAGCACACTGAGGTGGCGACTGAGACTGAGATTGAGGCGGCGGCTCAGCCGGATAAGGCCATGGCTTCCTCCCCCTGAGGCAGCGCCGGATCACGCCCGCCCCATGGGCAGCCGCGCCATGGCTGTCCATGTGCGGGGGCTGGGGCGCCAGCAGCGCCATTGCTCCAAGCCCAGTTGCCGCATGAGCGCCTGCCGCAGCAACTGCTGGAGGTTGTCCAACCCGGAGGGGTGCGGTGGCAGGCCCGACGGGGGCGCCTGGCCAAACACCTGTTGCCACAGCACGGAAGGCGGGGAGCGCAACACCATCTCCCCATGCTGGAGCAGGGCGTGTCGGCTGCGGCGCTGGGCGCTGCCAATCCGTTTGTTCCCGTTCCTGGCGTCCACCAGGTCCGCAGCGGTGGCGCGGTCAAAGCAATGGCTGCTGGTGGGTCTTGCAGGCTCCTGGCCAAACACCAGGGGATGCCCCAACCGGGCAAAGACCTGCTGTAACCAGCGGCAGCAGAAGCGATAGCGCTCCACCCCGGCGCCAGCAGGCGTCATGGCGATGGGCAACACCAGGGCATAGGTGAGCCCGCCCCCGTGCAGAACCGCCGAACCGCCGCTGGGGCGCCGCACCAGCTCCAGATGACCCTGGCGGGCCAGGGCATCCCATCGGGCCGGGTAGGCGTACTGATGGCGACCCAGGGAGAGACATGGCCACGGCCAATGGTAAAACCGCAGCACAGGCCCCAGCACGCCGGCATCAACGGCCTTGAGCAGCCAGTGGTCCACGGTCATCTGCCAGGCCCCTTGCAACACCAGCTCTGGCAATACCACCAGTTCTGCGGGGGCGCTCACGGCGGTGCGGGATACCGGACGCCGTCAATCATGGTCCAGAAGGAGCGATCCAGAACAAAGCCCAGCACAGACGCCATCTGCTCCAGGCGCCGTCTTCCGCTGAGACCATGGTTGTGGCGCCACCGATCCAGCACCATCAGACGAGCGGTAATCCACAACTCCAGCGCTTCCGGATGGAAACGAATCCCCTCGCTGGCGTGAAAGTCATGGGGAACCACCATGGCCACGTAACGGCTGAGCTGGCCGGTGTCGCGCTCCAACAACAGGGGCAGCCATGGGCAATGCTGATCCACATGCAGGTGCCAGAGGCGAACTTCGGGGATTTCCGAGAGTTCACGGGGATCCTCCAGCGGGCGGTCCCAGGCAATGGCCAGCGCCACCTGGCCTTCCAGGGCCAGGAGTTCTGCAGCAGAGCGGCGCCAGAGGGGCGCCATGGGGCGCAGGTCCAGGCGCTCCACGGCCTGGCGATCCAGGTGAATGACCCACTGGGAGGTGTCCATGGGGCCTCAGGATTGACCTGCGCCCGTCGCACCACGGCTGATGCGACGGCTCACGTTGACGGCATGATCAGCCAACCGTTCCAGGGAGCGGCTGGCAAGGGCGGTCAAGACAACGGCCTCCCGTGACATGGACTGAAGCTGGTGTCCCTTGGTGAGTTGCTCATAGATGTTGGCATAGTCCTGATCCACCAGGTCATCCAGGGCAATGAGCCGTTGTCCGGCGCTGGCGTCGTGACAACTGAGGGCTTCAAGGGCCATGGCCAGCAGGGAGCGGCTGCGATCCAGCATCGTCAGCAAGTCGTCCCGCACCACCAGGGGCTGGTAAGGCAGGAGTCGCTCACCGGTTGTGGAGAGATCCTTGCAGTAGTCGCCAATGCGCTCCAGGTCACGGATGGCTTGCAGGTACACGATCAACCGGCGCGTCTCCTGCTGGGTGGATCGGCGGTGGCTCAGGAGAAACAGGCAACGCTCTTCCAGATCCTTGTAGAGGCGATCAATGCGGTTGTCCTCAAGCCGCACCTGGGGGGCCAGTTCCAGGTTGGGGCCGGCCAGCACCGCCCGGGCCAGACACAGGGACTCCTCCACCATGGAGCCAAGGCGCAGCACCTGAAGCCTGAGGTCCCGTTGCTCCCCAGGGGACGGCCGCCGCAGCATGGTCAAGGACTCCCACATGGCAGGTGCAAGGCTTGGCCCTGGCGGAGCGCAAACAGGGGCAAACAGGGCTGGCGCCGATTCTACGCCTTGTAACAGACCCTGGGAAACCCTGGTTGCCGTGCCTGAGAATGGACAGGACTTCAATCCGTGTTTATCTGTGGACCAGACACAGGTTTTCATCGCCCTGGTGGTGGCTCTTCACGCGGCTGTGCTGGCCGTTCGCCTTTCTGTCGCTTTGTATCGCGCCTGAGCATCGGTTCGAATCCAGGCATGATGCTTTCCTGACACCATGCCGCAAAAGCGGGACGAGTACCTCCTGAGTCTGCTGAGCCTGGGCATCAAGCTTGGCGTGGTTCTGGTGGCCTCGGTCAGTTGCAGCAAGCTGACCGTCGCTCACCAGCGCACCCGCGCCCTCTATCGAGAGGTGGAGGCCGAGTATGCACGGCAGCAGGAGCATCTCCTTATGGCCCGTCGCGCCTTCCACCGGATCTTCCAGATTGACCCTGGAGGAGGCGGCCGCCAGCGGGTGGTGTGGGCTCCCCCGCCAGAGGATCCTGGACACCCCCCAGTGGGGTCTCGCCATAGGGGTGTCCAGAGCCTCCCCCCTCAACAAGGCCCAGGGTGATCGGCGCCCTCTCTACCCACACGCCATGGTTACCGCCACCTCATCCAAACCCCAAGCCATTGTCACCGGGGCCAGTTCGGGCATTGGTCTGTACGCAACCGCAGCCCTGGTGAAGCGGGGCTGGACCGTGGTCATGGCCGTCGGGATCCCGCCAAGGGGGAGAAGGCCATTAACCAACTGGACCTGGATCGTCGTTCCGTGACGGTGCTGCCCCTGGATCTCTCCGATCTGCGCTGTGTGCGGGCCTTTGCCCAGGCTGTTGCCGCCGGTAGCGCCCCCCTGGACGCGCTGGTGTGTAATGCGGCGGTCTATATGCCCACCTTGAAGGCGCCCCTGTTCTCCCCCCAGGGTTATGAACTCAGCATGGCCACCAACCACCTGGGCCATTTCCTCCTGATTCAGCTTCTCCTGGACAAACTGGCGGGGGACGGCAGCGGCAAAGGCAGCGGCGGCGTACAGAAACGGCTGGTGGCGCTGGGTACGGTGACCGCCAATTCCAAGGAACTGGGTGGCAAGATCCCCATCCCGGCCCCGGCGGACCTGGGGGATCTGACGGGGTTTGCAGACGGGTTCCAGGCCCCCGTCACCATGGCCAACGGCAAAGCCTTCAAACCGGGCAAGGCCTACAAGGACAGCAAGCTCTGCAACATGATCACCGTCACCGAGTTGCACCGCCGGTTCCACCGGCAGACGGGGGTGGTCTTCGCCTCCC
>NZ_JENA01000033.1 GCF_000586015.1 Candidatus Synechococcus spongiarum SH4
ATGCCCCTTGCAGCCGCCAGCAACCCAGACCTGCCATGGGGGGCAGGACCTGGCGCTGTTGAGACCGGGGAAGACGCACCACCCGGGGCCAGGGGCCGGCCGGTTGCAGTTGGAGCGCCACCCAGTGATCGGCCGGCGCCGATGGATGCCCATCCCGAGGCCCGGTTCCCAGAAGCTGGTGGAGCGCCTGATTGCGGATGTGGCCGGCCTGGCGCCTCAGGCGCCGCCAGGGAGCCTCCAACTGGGCAAACACCTCGCCGGTGGCCGTGCCGGGCAGGATGTCGTGGAACTGGTGGAACAGGAGTGTTTGCCAGCAGCGCCTAAGCTGTTGGAGGGGGCAGTTCCCGTCTTCCCCCGCCAGGGTCCACTGGCCATGGCCCAGATGCCGGGCCAGCCACAACACCCGCTCCGCCTCCAGCAACAGCCGCTCGGCGGTGCGATTGTGGCGCTTCTGGTCGGGGTGGGTGGTGGCGCAGCCGCGGTGCAGTTCCAGGTAAAGCTCGTCGGCCCACACCGGCAGTGTGGGGGTCAGGGGCTTGAGATCCTCCAACCAACTGCGCAGCGCGCCATGGCGATACCGGGGCAGTTGAGGGTGTCCCCACCAGAGCTGCACCTGATCCATCAGGTCCTGGTTGGGACCGCCCCCATGATTGCCCACGCCGGGCAGCCAGAGGCTGCTGTTGACGCCAGTCCGGGCGCGCCATTCCCCATGGGCCTTCTGGATCGCCAGAGGGTCCCCGGTGGCGCTGAGGGGGCCTGGCAGCAGCGCCAGCACTTCCGCCCCACTGGGGTCACGCCAGCGGAACAGGCGGTGGGGGAAGGGGTTCCGGGTATTCCAAGCGAGCTTGGTGGTCAAAAACCAAGCGATGCCCTGGCTCGCCAGGGTCTGGGGGAGACCTGCGGCAAACCCGAAACTATCCGGCAGCCAGGCCAGGTCATGGCGCCACCGGGGGAAGTGCCGCCGACTCCAGCGCTGCCCCGTCTCCAGTTGGCGTAACACGGAAACAGTGCTGATCAGCACACAATCCATTTCCACCCAGGGACCACACAAAGGCTCCCAGCGACCAGCCTCGGCCAGGGCGTGGATGCGCCGCCAAAGGGCTGGGCGATGCTGTTGCAGCCAGGCATATAGCGCTGGTGTGGAGTGGCCGAAGCACAGGTCGGGGTGCTCCTCCATCAGGTTCAGCACACTGGTGAAGGTGTCCACCGCCGCCCGCCAGGTTTCCGCAACGGGCCAGAGCCAGGCCAGATCCAGATGGGCATGGCTCAACAACGTGACGCGATCATCCCCGGGGCCCATCTGCCCTGCCCCTGTATGGCCCGGAGCCATGAGATCCTCTTCCGTGCTCCTCAGCAGATGGAGCGGGTCCTCCCTGTGACGGCGGGGTTCCAGCACCACGCTGCTGTGACACAGGGAACCCTCCTCATGGCAAGGGCTGTGCAGTTCCAACTCCACCAGCAGGGGCGTACCCGCCAACCAGCGAGACGGCAGGGGGAGACGACAGGTGTTGGCAAACAGATCACCGTGGCGCCGGGGTGTTCCATCCACCTTGAGTACCGCGGTTTCCGCCCACCAGAGCAACACCAGCCGGGGGATGAATGTCCCATGGGGCAGACCTTGCCAGGACAACGGGGTTGTCAGGACAAGGTGCAGGCGGAGGGGGCAGCCGCCCCGGGGCCACACCAGGTCACCCCGGGCCTGCCAGTCCTGCCGAAGCGGCAGGCGACGGACATGGGCCAGTGCCGGGATCCCGGTGTCCAGACGCCAGCGATGTTGCAAGTCCAGCTTCCAGGGAAAGCCTCCCGGGCCTGGTGTCCGCGCCGTGGCCTGGATCATGATCGGGGCGCCGCCAGGCTTTGCAAAAGACTATGGACCAGGGTGTCTCCGCTGCCCGGGGACCATAGGATGCAACAGGCGCACGGATTCAGTCCCATGGGTTCCTGTGCGCTCCGGCTCCTGTCGCACCACCACCATGCTTGCTCTCAAGATCACCGTCTACGCGGTTGTTTTCTTTTTCATTGGTCTCTTTGTGTTCGGCCAACTGGTCAGTAGTGATCCCAGCCGCACCCCAAGCCGCAAGGATCTGGAGGAGTGATCCCGGACACCCTCTCCACAAGAGCCCATAGCATTCCCTTTTACCGGCAGGCTTAAGGGTTGAGGGTGTTGGCTGATTGTTGCCGGGTGGTCTGTCTCCTTGTGCTCGCAGCCATGGGGGGACTGGGGCACAGCCCTGCTTTGGGCGCGGAAGACCTGACGCCAAGCCATGGGAACCATGGCGGCGACAGCGCCAGGGCTGATTCCGCCCCATGGAGCGACTTGAACCTCATCATCCGTGCGGACCGCCAATACGCCGACCTCCAACAGGACCGTCTGGTGGCGGAGGGCAATGTGCTGTTGCATCTTGCCGGTGGGGATCTGGCGGCGGAGCGGGTCACCTATGAGCGGGGCGCCGGGCTGTTGACGGCCAGCGGCGCCGTGCGTTTCCGGCGGGGATTCCAGTACCTCCAGGCCCATTCCCTGCGGTACAACCTGGAAAACCGGGAGGGGGAGTTGCGGGACGTGTATGGGGTAATCAACTTTGACCACCACGCCACGGATCTCATCCTCAGCAGTTCACCAGTCCAGCCCGTCTCCGAAGCAGGAACCGTTGATCCGGATGACCCGTGGTCCAGCCTGTTGGAGGATCAACGGGTCCGGGAAATCACCTCCGAAACGGGGGTGCAACTGGAATACCGCCTGGGCGTTGGCAGGGAGTTCCAGCCCGACGAGACAGGGGAGGAGGAGGGGGAAACAAGGGCAGTGGATGTTCATGACCCGGTGGTTCCTCCTGCCTTGGCGAGCGTGGATTTGAGTCAGCGGTTGAATCAGGGGCAGGGCAGGATCAGCCGCTGGCGTTTCCAGGCCAAGTCCCTCTTCCTCACGCCGGAAGCATGGACCAGTCCTCTGATTGCGCTGACCAACGATCCACTGACGCCGGCCCAAGTGATCCTCGAAGGCCGGGACAGCCAAGTCCGGGAACAGCCGGACGGCACGCTGATCCTCACCAGCGCCACCAACCGCGGCCTGCTGGACGGCAGGCTGTCCGTGCCCCTACCGCGCCGCATTTCCCTCAGTAGCGACAGTCCGTCCTGGGCCTTCCTCAGCGATGAGAACAGGCGCGATGGTTTCTACGTGGAGAACACGCTGGCATTCCATCCTCTCCTTGGCGGTGAGTTGACCCTCAGGCCCCAGTTGATGGTGAGCCGTGCTGTGGGGGGCGCCACCAGTGCCTATCCTCCCCCATATGGTTCTACCGAGGCTGATTCCGTCCGGCAGGACATCTCTGTGGGGGATCTTTTCGGGATGGATGTTCTCTATAGCCGCCCGGTGGGACCGCAGGGTACACTCCAGTTGCATGCTGACCTCTCCACCCTCTCCCCCCATCATCTCGCCAGCCAGACACGTGCGGAGGCTCATCTCCTGCACCCGTTGCCCCTGCCTCTCCTCGGTGAAACAAGGGCCACCCTCAACGCCGCCTATAATTTCAGTGTCTGGAACGGCTCCCTGGGGGAGCAGGATGTCTACACGGCTTTTGGTGGGTTCCTGGAGAAGGATGTCCAGCTTCCACCATGGGGTTCCCTGCGCAATCGCCTGTTCTGGAGATTGGGCCTGCAAAACATCAACACCACGGTCTTTGATACGAAAAACCTATCGGGAGAGACATGGCGTGCATCGGGATATGGGCGTCTCACCTCCACCTTGCCCATCTGGCAAGGTGAAACTCTGGAGGATTCCAGAGAAGCGCTGCGCCATGTTCCCCAACCGATTCGCCCCGAGGCTTCACTTTCCACGTTTCTGATTGCCCATTCATCAAGTTATGCTGACCACAGCGGCCAGAGATATTACACATTTGGCATCCTGTCCGATGTGGCTATGGGCCATTTCAGTCGCCCCTCTTTTGACTACACAAGACTCTCAATTGGCAGCAGTATTTCCATTGTTGAACAGCGCAGCCGATTCAGCTTTGACCGGGCTGTGGATTTGGGCTTGCTTCATGTCTCATGGACACAGCATTTGGCTGGTCCCTTGCTTCTGTCAACAAGCATGTCCTACAATATAGATGGACGATCAGAGAAATATGGCAAAAGAACTGACTCCATCTTTGAACTGAAATGGCAGCGACGTGCCTATGATTTGGGACTATTTTATAGCCCGGAGCGTAAGGTGGGCGGTCTACAAATTCGCATCAACGGCTTTGACTGGCGTGGTACAGGAAACCCCTTTTCCCCTGCATCCCATCATCCTGGCCACCGGATGATGGGCGGTCAACCGGATGGCGCAAAGTTGTTGAGATAAGGAAGCCGTAAGGCTGTCCGCTGCAACTCATCCCCATGGCTGAGCAGCAGGCCCGTGGCATCCCAACAACCACTCATGAGCATGGTTTGCGGGCCACTCTCGATCATCAGGGGCCAATGACGGTCCTGCCCACGGAGGGTGGGTGCGGCAAGGGTGAGGCGGAAATGTACATCGGGCCGCTCCTGGGCCAGTCGCTGGATGTCTTCAACTGACCCCGTGTCTCCCCTCAGGCAGGGCATACCCAGGGCAAGGCAATTGCTGGCGAAAATCTCGGCAAAGCTCTCACCAATCACAGCGGCAATGCCCCACCGCCGCAGGGACTGGGGGGCGTGTTCGCGGCTGGAGCCGCAGCCGAAGTTGCGGTTGACCACCAGAATCCTGGCCCCCTGGTGCTCGGGGCGATCAAAGGGATGCCCCCCCCCGCTGCGGCTCGGTCGTCGGCGAAGACGTGGTTGCCCAGCCCGTAAAGCTGATGGTTTTCAGGAACCGGGCTGGAATAATGCGATCCGTGTCGATGTCATGGCCCTGGAGGGGGATCGCCCTGCCCTCCACCATGGTGACGGGGGCCGGCGTCATGGTTCCACAGGGGCCGTTCCGCCCTCCTTTGCGGCGCCCAGCAGGGTGCGCACATCCGTGACCACACCGCTGACCGCAGCGGCAGCCACCATGGCGGGACTCATCAGCAAGGTGCGGCCGGAGGCCGAGCCTTGACGCCCTTTGAAGTTCCGGTTACTGGAGCTGGCGCTAAGCTGACGCCCCTCCAGCCGGTCCGGGTTCATGGCAAGACACATGGAGCAGCCCGGCCGGCGCCACTCAAATCCCGCCTGGGCAAAAACGGCATCCAGGCCCTCCGCCTCCGCAGCCCTGGCCACCTGTTGAGAGCCGGGCACCACAAACGCTTTCATGCCGTCGGCCACATGGCGCCCCCTGGCCACCAGCGCGGCATCCCGCAGATCACTGAGGCGGCCGTTGGTGCAACTGCCGATGAAGCACACGTCCACCGGCGTTCCCGCAATGGGCTGCCCCGGTTGCAGATCCATGTAGCGATAGGCCTCTTGGGCAAGAGGCCGCTCCCCGGCAGGCAGTTGATCCGGCGTGGGAACCACCTCGTCCACAGCCATGGCCTGTCCTGGCGTAATGCCCCAGGTGACGGTGGGGGCGATCTCCCCGGCATCCATGGTCACCTCGTCGTCATAGACGGCATCCCCGTCACTGGCAAGACTGCGCCACCAGGTGACGGCACGCTGCCACGCCGCCCCCCGGGGGGCACAGGGCCGATTGTGAAGATAGTCAAAACACACCTGATCGGGATTGACGTAGCCACAGCGCGCCCCCGCTTCAATGGACATGTTGCACAGGGTCATGCGCTCCTCCATGGCCATGGCCGCAACGCAACTCCCGGCGAATTCATAGGCATGGCCAACGCCGGATTTCACCCCGAGACGGCGGATGACGTGCAAGGCCACATCCTTGGCAAAGACGCCAGGGGCGAGGGCGCCGTGAATGGAAATCCTGCGCACCTTCAGCTTATCCATGGCCAGGCTTTGGCTGGCCAGCACGTCGCGAACCTGGGTGGTGCCGATGCCGAAAGCAATGGCGCCAAACGCCCCATGGGTGGAGGTGTGGGAATCACCGCAGGCAATGGTCATGCCCGGCTGACTCAACCCCAATTCCGGAGCAATCACATGGACAATGCCCTGTTGGCCGCTGTCAAAGCCATAGAGCTGCAGGCCGTAGTGGGCGCAATTCTTCTCCAGGGCGCTGAGCATGGCCTCCGCCAGGGGATCCGCCAGGGGACGGCCCTGATCCGTGGTGGGGACAATATGATCCACCGTGGCCACGGTGCGCTCAGGATGACGGATGCCGAGACCCCGCTCCTTCACCATGGCGAACGCCTGGGGACTGGTCACCTCGTGGATGAGATGCAGGCCGATGAACAGCTGGGTCTGACCACCCGGCAACTCCGCCACCCGATGCAGCCCCCAGACCTTGTCATAGAGCGTGCCTGTGCTCAAGGGGAATCGTCCTGCAGCGAAGGGGAAGGGTGTTCAACCCTAGCACCCTGGGGCCAGGGCGCTCAATATTCTCCACGAGGCGCGCCAGCAGGATCGGCAGCATTCTGGCCAGCGAACCGGCCAGGGCGCCCGCTGCCCATGGTGAAGGCGAGGCGCCGTGCTGCCGGGATCTTATCCCCCAGCGCCAGGGCAGAAGACCGCCAGCCTGTGGGCCACACCCGTCAATCCGGGCCTGCCTGATGCAATGAACTCCAGATGGTTTCCCTGCATCCAAGACAGTGCCTCCATGGGTGTTAGGGTCAGGCCAATCATTGGAGGTCGGGGCTTGATTTTGGTAAGGATGCGGGACTACGGCTGCCCATGACACTTCAGAAGGCCGTCTCCACCTTCGGTCTTGACGCGAAGGTGAAGCTGAGCAATCCCGGCGCCAGTGGTGCGCCCGAGGATCAACTGCGGTCGCCGTTGGAGGCGCTCATCGACAATCTCGCGGAACTAACGGGATTGCAACCGGGCAGCGTCGTCATGGTTGGGGAAACATCCCTCGCCAGCCTGAAAACACGCCCGGATTATGCTGTCACCCACAACAATGTCCTGGTTGGTTTTATCGAGATCAAGGCGCCGGGCAAAGGAGCGGACCCAAGACGATTTCGTGAGCAACATGACAAGGATCAATGGACAAAGCTGCAGACTCTTCCCAACCTGATCTATACGGATGGCAACAGGTTCAGCCTTTGGCGCAATGGTGAATTACAGGGGACAGTCGTACAGTTGGTGGGGGACATCGAGACCGCTGGCAACAGGTTGGCCGTTTCTGACGAGGGACTGCTGTCATTGTTTGCCGATTTCTTTCAATGGGAACCACGGCCGCCCCGTTCAGCCCAAGAACTTGCCGAGACCACGGCCCGCCTCTGCCGCCTGGTCCGCGAAGAAGTGACAGAACAGTTGGGACAAGGGTCAGCTTCCCTCACCAATCTGGCAACGGATTGGCGCAGACTGTTGTTTCCAAACGCAACGGACGAAGCCTTTGCGGATGGTTATGCCCAGGCGGTGACCTTCGGCCTTCTGATGGCGCGGGCACAGGATATTTCCCTGGCGGACGGTCTTGACCGGGTGGCCTACGCACTGCGTCAGACCAACACACTGATCGGCACAGCGCTCCGCCTTCTCACAGATGATGTTGACAACGAAGCCACCCTGAAAACATCTATTGACACATTGACACGGGTGCTGGATACCGTTTACTGGCCTGCCATCAGTAAGAGCGACCAGGAAACCTGGTTGTACTTCTATGAGGATTTCCTGAGCATCTATGATAACGATCTGCGGAAGAAAACAGGCTCCTACTACACCCCTGCCCAGGTTGTTCGCGCCATGGTGCGGCTGGTGGATGAGGCTCTTCAATGCGACAAAAGGTTTGGCTTGCCAGAAGGGCTTGCCTCCCCGGACGTCACCGTTGCCGATCCAGCCACCGGAACCGGCGCCTATTTACTCGCTGTTTTCCGGCGGATCGCCGAGACAACAGAAGCCGATCAAGGGGTAGGGGCTGTTCCTGGCGTGATTGAAGCCGCCATCAGCCGCCTCATTGGATTCGAGATTCAATTTGGCCCTTTTGCCGTGGCTCAGTTGCGCATTCTCGCGGAGTTGCAATCGCTCCTGGACAATCCTAACGCCACACCCAATATACGGCTTTTTGTAACGGACACCCTTGGCAATCCTTATGAGGAGGACGATTACATCCCTCAGATCCTCATGCCCCTTGGCGAATCTCGCCGCCGTGCCAATAAAATCAAGCGGCAGGAAAAGATCACCGTTGTTATTGGCAATCCGCCGTACAAAGAGAAGGCGAAAGGATTGGGGAACTGGATTGAAAACGGTACAGAAGACGTCACAACTGCAGCGCCACTCAGCCAATGGATCCCACCCAGAGATTGGAACGTGGGTCGCCATGCCAAGCACTTGCGCAATCTCTATGTCTATTTCTGGAGATGGGCCACATGGAAAGTATTCGGAGATGGCAGCTCTTCATCAATCAACAGCCGTAGATCAAACCGGAAGGGCATTGTTTCCTTCATCACTGTTGCAGGATTTCTGAGCGGTCCCGGCTTTCAGAAGATGCGCGCCGAGTTGCGCCAAGACGCAGACGAGATCTGGGTCATCGACTGCTCGCCAGAGGGGCATCAACCGGAGGTGGCGACGCGCCTGTTCCAAGGCGTACAGCAGCCTGTCTGTATCGTCATGGCGCTGCAGAGCACCAATGGGAGTTCCAAAAATCCGGCACAGGTGCGGTATCGTGTCCTGCCACCGGGACATCGCAATGACAAGTTTGCCGCCCTTGACAGGATTGTCCTGGATGATGATGGGTGGCGGGAATGTCCTGCTGATCCCCGCGCTCCGTTCTTCCCCGAGTCTGATGGGGCGTGGGCCAACTTTGCTGCGCTTGAGACCTTGTTTGACTACGATGGCTCTGGCGTCATGCCCGGACGCATCTGGGTCATCGCTCCTGATCGTACATCACTTGAACAGAGATGGAAAGCGCTGCAAGCAGAAGTAAATCTCGAAAAGAAAGAGAATCTGTTTCGCCCACATCTTCGAAATGGCGGCCCAGGGGATAAACACATTAACAAGCCATTACAACGGGGTCTCCATGGTCATGAGTTTCGCGCTGGTCCTGTTGCCTTGGATACAAGAGAGGTGATTTCACCTGTTCGATACGGCTATCGTTCCTTTGATCGACAATGGATCATTCCTGACGGGCGTCTCATAAACCAACCCAATCCAAAACTTTGGTGCATCCACTCGAATCACCAGATTTACATGACAGCATTACAATCAGACCGGCCAACTGCAGGGCCAGCAGCTACGTTTTGTGCTGTCATACCAGATTTAAGCCATTATAAAGGATCCTTTGGAGGGCGCGTATTTCCTCTCTGGGCTGACCGTCATGGTCAGAAGTCAAACATCAAGGTGGGTGTGCTCCAACAGGTAGCCGAGGCTTTGGGAGTCTCTGTCAGCGCACCAGCTATGATGGCCTATTTTGCCGCCGTCGCCGCCCACCCTGGATACACGGAACGTTTTCGAGATGACCTTGTTCAGCCGGGACTGCGTTTCCCTCTCACCGGAAATGCTTCCCTGTTTGCCGAGGCTGTTCAGATTGGGCAAGAGATTATCTGGCTCCACTGTTTCGGTGAACGCTTTGTTGACCGTAACGCAGGACGCCCCAAGGCTGCACCACGAATGCCAAAAGGTAAGCGCCCAATTATCCCCAGAACTGGCGCCATTCCTACTCAACCTGAGCACTTTCCTGATTCCATGACCTATGATGAGACGGTCTGTCGTCTGAGTATCGGGGACGGCTTCATTGACAACGTACCGCCTTCGGTATGGAAGTACGAAATTTCCGGCAAGCAGGTGCTTGTCCAGTGGTTCAGTTACCGTCGTTTTGATCGCTCCCGTCCCATCATTGGCGATCGTCGCCCGCCATCGCCATTGGCCAGAATTCAGCCCCCTGGTTGGCTTGCCGAATACACAACGGAACTGATGAACGTGCTCAACATCCTTGGCCGCCTGGTTGCGCTGGAGCCGCGCCAAGCCGACCTTCTCAACCGCATCTGTGATGGCCCCATGATTAACGCCCACGTCCTTCGCACCAACGGCGCCTTCGACACTTTCAGCACGGTCCACTCCATGGACACGGATGATCAACAATGCAGTTTCATCCCTGAAGATAATACCTTCCAAGGAAGGTGAAATAACGTTGAGCTTCAGTATGGTCAGCCTCCGGTCCGTCGCGCCTCATGGGTTCACCGGGGGCCGGGGCGGCTGTTGTGGGGTGGCCAGAAAGGCAATGCAGAGCCACCAGATCAACTGCACTTCCGGGCGCAGGAAGATGGTATCCACCAGCCCATGGGCGCCGAGACCCGCCACGGCGGCCATGGCGCTGATCTGGGACCAGCCCCTCTCCCCCGTTTCTTCCACAGACGTCTTGAGTTGGCGCAAGCCCTGGCGGAGGGCATGGCAAAAGATCGCAATTCCCGCCAGCAGCCCGGCAACACCAAGCTCCACAGCCAGCTCGAGGGGCATGGAATAGGCGCTCAGCGCATTGAACAGGGGTTGTTGATACAGGGGGTAGATGCGGTTGAAGGCATCCTGACCGGGACCAATGCCTGTCCAGGGGTAATCCTGCGCCATTCGCCAGGCCGCCATCCAGACGTTGATGCGGAAGTTGATGGAGCTATCGCCACGGCCCGCCAGAGCGCTGAGGAGCCGCACCTGCAGTGGCTCCAGCAACCCTGACAGGGTCACCGCCCCCAGCAGCGCCGCTCCCAGCAGGACCCAAAAGACCGCCTGCCGCCGCCCACGAAGCCTGGGCAGGGCAAACCAGCCCCACAGCAGAACGAAGCAGGCCAAAGCTGACCCCAGCCCAAGCCAGGCGCCCCGGCTGTAGGTGAGCGTCAGCGCCAGCACCGCCAGCCCTCCGGTCACCGCGGCGAACAGACGGCTGGGCCAACTGCGCCAATGGAGCGCGGCGCCAATGGCCAGGGGGATGACGGGAACCAGGTAGCCCCCCAGCAGGTTGGGGTTGCCCAGGCTGCCATAGAGCCGCTCGGCGCCCAGAAGGATGGAGGCCTCATCCGACCACGTGGCCAGGGCAATGGCGCCCCCCTGCAACTGGCGCAGGGCCAGCACCGCTTCCGCCAACCCCCCCAGCAACAGGCCCGCCAGAACGGGATTCCACCAGTTCCGGTTCCGTGTCAGCAGTCGGGCGGCCAACCCCCAGACTCCCAGGTAGAGGATCAGCTTGAGCAGACCCCGCAGCGCCTCCCGGGGCACCGGCGAGAACCCTGTGGCCACCACGGCAACGGCCAGAAACACCAGCAGCAGCCGACCCATGGA
>NZ_JENA01000034.1 GCF_000586015.1 Candidatus Synechococcus spongiarum SH4
GAAAGGTGCGGAGCAGCAGGGGGTCGTCTCTCTCGGGACGGTAGTTCCAGAGCAAACGGTTCCCCCAGGACCAAGTGCCTACCCCCATGGGGGCCAAGGCGGGTGTGCCCAGTGGCTGATCTTGCACACCCACCTCCAGTTCACTTGCACCCATCAAGCCAGGGAATCTAACAGCCAGCCCTGGGGAGCGGCGGAGCGGGACCCCAACCGGTGATGCCCGTGGAGTGGCGCGGTTCACCTGTTAGGATTGGCTTCACCCTGGCTGGCGGGCGTCGCCAAGTGGTTAAGGCAGCGGCTTGTGGCGCCGCTATTCGGGGGTTCGAATCCCCTCGCTCGCCCTTTACACCCTGGCCAACGGCTCCCTGGCGAGGGAAGGCTCCTGGAGTTGGCTCAGGAGTGCCGCCCCGCCAAAGCGCACAGGGTCGTCACAGAACAGGCCCGTCTCCTCCCGGGTGGCGATGATGGCGGCCCGGGCCTCCTCCAGCCGGAGGCGGCCCGTATTCAGGGCAATGGCCCGCACCCGGCAGGGGGGGGACAGGGCGGGACAGGCCACGGCAGCCACGGTCTCGTAAAGCTTCACCACCTGGGGCAGGGGGGGGATGGCAATGGACGGGCCGTCAGGGGCCAGGGAGAGAAGATTGTGCTGTCCCGCCCGATGCGCCAACACCAGATCGGTGGGCTGACTGCCCCGCAACAGGGGGAGGGTGGCGGTGGAACCCGGGTGCAACAGGGAGCCTTGGCCTTCCACCAACACCCAGTCGGCGGCGGCGCCGGCCTCCAGCACCGCCGCCTCTACGGCGCCGGCCGCGTAGTCCACCCGCACCGCATCCAGGGCAATGCCCCCGCCGCTGATCAGGATACCGGCCTGACCCGTGGCCACAAAGTTCATGGCCAACCCCTGATTGACACCGGCCTGGTGCAACTCCAAGGCGGCGCTCATCTTGCCTACGGCCATATCGGTTCCCACAAACAACACCCGTCGGGCAGGGCTGTGGGCGGCCCGGGCCGCGCCAACCCGCAGGGTGTCGGGTTCACGGCGCAGGTCCCAGATCCAGCGGTCGGGATGCAGCAACGACCGCAGCCGGGGATCATCCGCCATGGGGGTGTGAAGACCGTTGGCCAGGTTCAGGCCCGCGGCGAGGGCAGCCTCCACGTCCCGGCGCATCACCGCTGGAATCCGCCCACCGGAGGGGGCCAGGCCGATGGCGGCCACCGTGGGCCCCATGGGCAGGGCCGCCTCCAGATTGGCCACCACCGGCGCCGGGTGGGGAATCCCTGTAATCTCAACCAACTTGGCCCCGGCGTTATCGGGGTCAACGACCGCCACGATGGGACCACGGCGATAACGCAGCATGGCAAGACCGGTCTTGCCGAGGAGGCTGCACAGACCACCGTGCTGGAGAAGAACCAGGGGGGCGGAGGCGCTCAGCATTGGGGGAGGGGTTTGGCAAGTTGAATGCCCAGACCGGGGGCAGTGCCGGGGCGGATCACGTCCTGTATCCGCTCAAGGCCCAGAAAGGGGTCATGGCGCAGATTAAGATGGCTGTCCAGATCGGGCCATCGAATCAAGGGGAGTAACTGGGCGGCGGCGCCGTTGAGCAGGCTGGTATCCCCATAGCAGCCCAGCATCAGTTGGAGACCCAACTCTTCGGCCACGCGGGCCATGAGCAAGGTCCGGCTCAGGCCGCCGTGCTTGAGAAGCTTCAGGTTCACCCCGTCCACGTGGGGGGCGAGGCGGATCAGGTCCTGAAGGGTCCAGCAGCTTTCATCCACCACCAGGGGTAGGGGGCAGTGGGGACGCAGGGCAGCATACCCCTCATGGTCGTCGGGCGCGGCGGGGAGAGGCTGCTCAAGCAGGACTACCCCTTGATCGTGCAACCACGGGGCCATCGCCATGGCCTGGGCCAGATCCCAGCCCCCGTTGGCGTCAATTTGCACGTCCACGGACCCGGGCCAACGGTCCAGTTCCCGCACCGTGGCCTGCACAAGCTGGCGATCATGGTCCAGACCCCGGGGGCTGCCGAGTTTCAGCTTGATGCGGCTGGGATGCACCTGCTCAAACCATTGCCGCAGGCGTTGTCGCACCGCCTCCACGGAGCCGAGACCCACGGTTACGCTGGTGGCCCCACAGCGCTGCCGATCCAGACCCCAGAGACGCCAGAGGGGCTGTCCCAGTGATTTGCCCCACCAGTCCCGGAGCGCCAGGTCCACCCCACAGCGGGCCGGGGGGGAGAGGGGCGCCAACAGTGGTTCACACCGTTGCCACTGGTGGGGAGCATAGGGCTCCAGTTGGGGCCAGAGCCGAGCCAGTTCTGCGGCCACAGCCTGGCTGCTGTAGCGGTGGTGGCCTGTGTCAACATGACCCGTCTCCCCGAGGCCGGTGATGCCCCCGTGGCGGACTTCCACCAGCAAACGCTCCAGGCAGCGGGTTTGGCCACGGCTGATGGTGAGGGGGACCAGGCGGTCGATCCGGAAGGGACGGCAGCAACCTTGCATGGGAGACTGGTGTGCAGGTGGGCGCCACTGGTGCAGCAATTGGGGAAGAATAGAAAAACGTGAACCACCGCAATGTCCTGATGTCCCCATCGGCTCCTGCTGCTCATCCCGCCTCCACAGGCCGCCGCTACGCCATCACAACCTTTGGCTGCCAGATGAACAAGGCGGATTCCGAGCGCATGGCCGGCATCCTGGAGGCCATGGGCTACCGGCATGAAGACGACGAACTGGCTGCCGACCTGGTGATTTACAACACCTGCTCCATCCGGGACAACGCCGAGCAGAAGGTCTACAGCTATCTGGGCCGCCAGGCGCAGCGCAAGCGACACAACCCCCATCTCACCCTGGTGGTGGCCGGCTGTGTGGCTCAGCAGGAGGGGGAAAGCCTGCTGCGCCGCGTGCCGGAGCTGGACCTGGTGATGGGACCACAACACGCCAACCGCCTGGGCAGCTTGCTGGAACAGGTGGAGAACGGCCAGCAGGTGGTGGCCACCGCGGAGCATCACATCCTGGAAGACCTCACCAGGCCGCGACGGGAGAGCACGGTCACAGCCTGGGTCAACGTGATCTACGGCTGCAACGAGCGCTGCACCTACTGCGTGGTTCCCGCCACCCGGGGCCGTGAGCAGTCCCGCACACCGCAGGCCGTTCGCAGCGAGATCGAGGCCCTCGCCCGGCAAGGGTATCGGGAGATCACCCTTCTGGGCCAGAACATCGACGCCTATGGCCGTGACTTGCCGGGCATCACCCCCTCCGGGCGGCGGCGCCACACCCTCACGGACCTGCTGTACTTCATCCACGACGTGGAGGGGATTGCGCGGATCCGCTTTGCCACCAGCCACCCCCGCTACTTCACCGAGCGGCTGATTGCCGCCTGCGCGGAGCTACCCAAGGTGTGCGAGCACTTCCATATTCCGTTCCAAAGCGGAGACGACCAGGTGTTGCGCCATATGGCCCGGGGCTACACGGCGAGTCGCTACCGCCGCATCATCCGGACCATTCGCCAGTACATGCCGGAGGCCGCCATCAGCGCCGATGCCATTGTGGGCTTCCCCGGGGAAACGGAAGCGCAATTCCGGAACACCATGGCGCTGGTGGAAGAAATCGGCTTCGACCAACTCAATACCGCAGCCTATTCACCCCGCCCCAACACCCCTGCCGCCACCCGGACGGACCAGGCGCCGGAGACTGTGAAGGTGGACCGCCTGCGCCGCCTCAACGCTTGCGCGGAACGCTGCGCCCGCCACCGCAACCAACGCTATGCCCGGCAGGTGGTGGAGGTGCTGGTGGAGGGGACCAACCCCAAGGATCCCCGGCAGTTGATGGGCCGCACCCGGGGCAACCGGCTGGTGTTTCTGCCGGCCGCTGGTCAGGAACCCGGGGACCTTGTTCCCGTGCGCATTGAGGCGGTGCGTCCCTTCTCCCTCAGCGGCTTCTCCCTGACCACGCACGGGGCCGCGGCGGGAAGTGGGACGCCTTTCCCCTGATAGGGTCCGGAGCAGTGTAATCACGCCCCTTGCCCAGCCCCACGCCACAACCAACGGCCACAAGGGTGGGCCTGGTGTTCGGGGGATGCTCCGGTGAGCACGCGGTGTCCATTCTCTCGGCCCGCACCGTTGCCGATGCCCTCTCCACAGGAGCCAATGGTCAGCGCTACCGGGCGGTCCTGCACTACATCACCCGTGACGGCCGGTGGCTGACGGGAGAGGGGGCAACGGCGGCCCTCTCCGGCGCCGACCCAATCCCGGCAGGGTCCGAAGACCCTGGAGCCAGGCTGCCCACCACCGCCCGGCATGTGGATGTGTGGTTTCCCGTGCTCCACGGGCCCAACGGAGAGGACGGCACGGTTCAAGGTCTCTTCACGTTGCTGGATCAGCCTTTTGTGGGAACGGGGGTGTTGGGGGCCGCCGTGGGCATGGACAAGCAAGCCATGAAGACAGCCTTTGCGGCAGCGGGCCTGCCTCAGGTGAAGCATGTTTGCGCCAGTGCCGACGGGTTGGCGCGCCCCGATGAGCTGGTCGGGACTGTGGAACAAGACCTGGGTTATCCCTGCTTCGTCAAACCGGCCAACCTGGGCTCCTCCGTGGGCATCAGCAAAGCCGGGGATCGCAGGGCGCTGCTGGCGGGGCTGCGGGCAGCGGCCCGGCTGGATGATCGCCTGATCGTTGAAGCAGCCGTTACAGCGCGGGAACTGGAATGTGCTGTGCTGGGGGACGGAACCCTCAACGCCTCCGTTGTTGGCGAGATCCTTTACGACGCCGAATGGTATGACTACACCACCAAATACTCTCCCGGCCACAGCTCCCTGGTGATCCCCGCTTCCGTGCCCCAGGCTGTCCATGAACGGGTTCAGCGGCTGGCGGTGCAGGCAACCCAGGCGATCGGCGCCTATGGCCTCAGCCGTGTGGACTTCTTCTACCAGGAGGAGAACAGGATGCTCTACGTGAACGAGGTCAATACCATGCCGGGCTTTACGGGCCAGAGCATGTATCCTCTGCTGTGGCAGGCCAGTGGCATCCCGACCGAGGAGCTTGTGCATCGCTTGATTGAGCTTGCCCGGGCGCGCCATCAGCGAAGAAACTTCACCCCAGCCCACTGAATTGTCATGCGAGAAGGTTTGCTCTGGCTTCCCCTGCTGGTGATCTTCGTGGTCCTGACTGCCCTCGGCTGGCTGGAGCGCCGGCGCCAGGCCTTGTTTCGGCATTGGGCGCAAGGCGCTGAACTGGCCAGGCTGGATGCCGCCACGGCCATGCGCCTCCAGGACGGTCGGATCAGTTGGGGGCCTGTCGGCCCCAAAGGCATCGAGTTGGCGGGAGATATTGCGGTGAACCACCTGGAGCTTTGCGAATTGATGGCGGATCGCTCGGGTGACGTTCCCCTCACCGACGAGGCATCCGGTCCCTGCCGTCTGCGACTGGTTGCAAACGGTCAAAGCCTGGACATTCCCTTCAGTGACGCCGTAAGGGCCCGCCTGTGGGTGGATGAGTTGATGTCCCAGGTGCGCTGTCAACTGTGAGGTCCCGTTCCGCCATGGGCTCGTCACAGGGACCCACCCGGCCACGGGCCGCCCCGCCACCCTTGCCCCGGGGAACAGCAACCCAGGGGGGAGAGCATCACCAGTGGCGACGGCGGCTAACCCGGTTGTGGCGCCTCCTGGTGTTCAGTGGCGGCGCGGTGGGGCTGGCCTGGGTGCTGGTGGAGAAAGGCTGGTGGCTTGAGACGCCGGATCAGGTGATTGTCCATGGGGCGTCGCGCCAGGAACACGGGGAGCTGTTGGCTGCCAGAGCGCTTCAACTGCCGACTCCCTTGCTTGCGGTTGACGCCGAGGCCGTACAGCAGGATTTGCAGCGCCTGCTGTCCCCCACACTCCACGCCCAGGTACGGCGGACCCTGGCGCCACCGCAGGTGGTGGTCAGCCTGGAGAACAGGGCCGCCCAGACCTGGGGGCGGCGTTCTCTGGGGGATCGGGTAGAGCACGGACTATTGGACCACCGGTTTAACTGGGCCGGTTTCGACCCTCAACGGCAACCGGATGATGCTCCCGTGGTCAGGAATCATGTTCTGGTTCTGGCGGATTTCTGGGGGCCGGAACTGCCGGGAATACTGGCTCAACTCTTCTCGGGCCTGGAGCGTCTGGAGACGCCGGTGCATACCGTCCGGATCACGGCAGACGGGCAGTTGGCGCTGGACACATACGGGACTCCGGGGGAGGTGCGCCTTGGCCAGCCGGACCGTCTCTCCCGCAAGCTGGCCGTCATGGACCATCTCCATGCTCAACTGGGGAAGGGTGTGTCACCGTTCCCCTATGCCTATGTTGACCTGCACGATCCTGATCAACCTCAACTTGGCCTGTCTCAAGATCAGGATCAGTAACCCATGGAATGACGAGGGAGGGCGATGTAGACGATATTGTAGAATCTTCCACCCAAAGGATGACCGGTTGGCAGCCAGAACAGCCGGGCGCCATAATGAGTGACGTGACGTGACGTGACGTGACGTGACGTGACGTGACGTGACGTGAAATTGTAAAACTATAAAGTAGCTGCTGCATGGCTTGATCGGATTCTTCATTTTTTTTTAGCCATTAGAGGCTTGACAATGGTTATCCAATCCTGAATCCCTCTGCTACGCTAGCCTTGGCTCCATCACTCCCCACTGTGGCATGGATCATGACAGCGGCTATGAACAGCACGTAAAGCAGATTCCCAGAATTGTTCCAGCCCAGAATGCCCGCATCCGTGTCGTGGGTGTGGGCGGCGGTGGCGGCAACGCTGTCAACCGGATGATCAACAGTGACTTGCAGGGGGCGGACCATTGGGTTCTCAACACCGATGCCCAGGCTCTCCTCAGTTCCTCAGCCGAGAACCGCCTTCAGCTTGGTCAACGGCTGACCCAAGGTCTGGGTGCGGGAGGCAACCCTTCCATGGGCAAGAAATCGGCCGAGGAGTCCCGTTCGGAGATCCAGGAAATCATGGAAGGGGCCAACTTGGTCTTCATCGCGGCTGGCATGGGAGGCGGCACAGGAACCGGCGCCGCACCCGTAGTGTCCGAGATGGCCAGGGAAGCTGGGGCCCTGACAGTGGCCATTGTCACGAAACCGTTCAAGTTTGAGGGCCGCCGCCGCGCCGCCCAGGCAGAGCAAGGGATCAAGGAGTTATCCGCCCATACGGACACCCTGATTGTGATTCCCAACGATCAGCTTCGCAGTGCCGAGATTCCAGGGGGACGGCTGCAAGACGTCTTCAGCGCCGCCGATGATATCCTCTTTTGGGGAGTGAAGAGCATCAGCGACATCATTACCCAGCCAGGCCTGGTGAACGTGGACTTTGCCGATGTCCATTCCGTAATGAAGGATGCCGGCACGGCACTCCTGGGCATTGGCAGAGGGTCGGGTCGCTCTCGGGCCAGGGAGGCTTCTCTGGCGGCGGTTGACAATGATTTGCTGGAGTGCAAGAACATTCACGGCGCCAAGGGCTGCATCATCAACGTTACCGGTGGGCAGGACATGACCCTGGATGATCTGATGGAGGCTTCAGAGGTGATTACGGATATGGTTGATCCCAACGCCAACATTATCGTGGGTGCGGTGCAGGATAATGCCGTTGAAGGAGAGGTGGTGGTTACGGTGATTGCAACAGGCTTTGATCGCAACCTCGACGATGGGCCAAAACAAGCCGCCCACGCTGCCGAGTCACAGGGCCGACAGAGCAACGTGATGAGACAGCAGGAAGACAGATTCGTGCCTTCCCTTGATGAGCAGCATGGGGCAAAGATTCCCTACTTCCTGGAGAAGCGTCGCCTTCGCAACCACGACCCCCTGTCCATGGATGCAGTGGCGCCCAGCAACGGAATGGCCAGCGGCAGGGCGGCGCGAACGGCGATGGACCACCTGCCGCGCAATCCCGGCCAGACGAATGATCGCTATCGGAAAGACCGCCACTAAAGAAAGGTGACCCGGAGTCCACGCCAATCCCGAGCATCCCGTGTGGCTGCTGCCTTCCGGCTCTGACCAGGTTTGGGCGTCTGGAGCGCATGGGTCCGAGTCACCTCGATAATAGCATCTGCAGGGTCAGGACGCCATTTGCCTCTCACGATTCGGGATTTGCAGGATTACAAGCGGCAGGGGCGCATCATCACAGCCCTGACCGCTTGGGATGCCTTGAGCGGCGCTTGGGTGGACGCCTCAGGGTGTGACATGGTCCTGGTGGGGGACTCCCTGGCCATGGTGAGCCTGGGGCACCCCACAACGCTGCCCGTTTCCCTGGGGGCCATGGTGCATCACGCCCAGGCGGTGGGTCGAACCATCCATCGGCCCCTGCTGGTGGCGGATCTGCCGTTCCTGAGTTATCAGTGCGGCGCGGAGCAGGCCGTGGCCGCGGCGGGGCGCTTTCTGAAGGAAACCCCATGTCAGGCGGTCAAACTGGAGGGGGCCGAGCCGGAAACCATGGCGGCGATCAGCCGACTGGTGCGGACCGGCATTCCGGTGATGGGCCACCTGGGGCTTACGCCCCAGTCCGTCCATCGCCTGGGCTGGGGTCGTCAGGCATGCAGCGCCCCGGATCAGGAGCAGTTGCGGCAGAAAGCCCTGGATCTTCAGCAACAGGGGTGCTTTGCCCTGGTGCTGGAACACATCCCGGCGGTGTTGGCCGGTGGGCTGCGGCGGGAACTGGACATTCCCGTGATTGGTATCGGCGCCGGCCCGGACTGTGACGGTCAGATTCTCGTGACGGCGGACCTGCTGGGACTCACCGCCAGACAGCCCCCCTTCGTGAAGCCACGGCTCCAGGGGGCAGAGATGTTCAAGCAGGCGCTGCAAGGCTGGTGTCATGAGCAGCGCCACCAGGGGCAAACAACTCATCCACCCAAAGAAGGCAATCCGCCAACACCTGATTGCTGAGCCGAAAACCCCGGGGTTGACTCAGGCGCAGACAGGGTCCTTCACAACACAGCAAGCCTTGGGCACGGTCTCTCTCCAGCCGTGGAGACAGGGTCATCAAGGCCGCCAGCGGCACGGGGCACTGCTGTGCCAACCGCTGGCGGTTCACCCCTTCACTGCGGCGTAGTCCCGTGATCAGCAAATCCTCCAGGCGCTCCTTGGCGCCAGCAGGAGGTTGCGCGCCACCCCGTGGCCCATGGAGCCATGCCTGATAACCGCCGCGGGTACGGGGGCGGGTGAGCCGTCGGCCCGCCACGCTGCTGGTGGCCCCCATGCCAAAGCCCCACCAGTGGCCACCCCCCCAATACACCCGATTGTGACGACAGGCATGGCCGGGCCGGGCATAACTGGAAATCTCGTAGCGTCGTAAGCCCGCCGCCCCCAGCCGCCGGGCCGCCCGATCCAGCATGGCCGCGGTGGTGGTCTCCGGAGGCAGGGACAGACGCCCCTGGGTCAGCCAGCGGTCGAAGACCGTTCCCTCGCCGATGGTGAGGTCATAGAGGGACACGTGGGGCGGAGACAGGGACAAGGCCTGGTCCAGCGTTGCCTCCCAGAGGGCGGGGGTGAGCCCCGGCAGGCCGGAGATGAGATCCAGGCTCCAGCGGCACAGCCCTTCGGCCTTCAGCAGCGCCACGGCGGTCTCGATATGCCGGCGGTTGTGGCGGCGCCCTATGGCCGCCAGCAGCCCGTTGTCAAAGCTCTGGGCCCCAAGGCTGACGCGGTTCACGCCCGCCCGATGGTAGCCCCGCAGGCCCTCGGCACACACGTCGTCCGGGTCCAATTCCATGGTGACCTCTGCACCAGGAGCCAGACCAAAGCGGGTGTTCAACAGGGTCAACAGCCAAGCCACCTGGGTGGCGCTCAGCAGGGAGGGAGTGCCGCCGCCGAGATAAACAGTGGAGAGGGGTGGTCCCGGCGGGCTACTGCTAATTTCCTCCTTCAACCATCTCAAGTACTCCGCCACGGAGCGGGACGTGGCCCCATCCGCCCGATCCCCCAGGGGAACAACGGGAAAATCGCAGTAAAAACAACGGCGATGACAAAAGGGAAGATGCACATAGGCGCTGCGTGGTTGCGAAGCAGCCATGGCCTGTTCCCTCCACGGAAGGACCGGGACCCCTTCCTTCAGATGAGGCATAAGCCGGCACTGGCCCAGCCCAACATCCGGGCCAAAGCCCGTTGTGGGTGCGGATGTGGGTCAAGACTGTAGCCGTAGCACAGGTTGTATGCCATAATGGCTTTTACAGCGTTTGGAGCAAGGGTCTCACTTGCCAAAGTTGTCCCCGCTCTTCGATGTTAATACGAGAAGCCGCCCCCAAGGGCGGGGTTTGCATCCCCCAGGACAGCCACGTGATCAAGCAGCACTCAGGTGCCCTCGCCGCTGGACTGACGAAGAGGTTAGACGGATATGGCGCCCATAAGCCCATCCCTGCGGCATCTGGCCGTGAAGCGGGCGCCCGCCTGAATCAAGAGGTGCAGCCATGTACCGCCTGAGCGAAGTAATCCCCCGCCTTCAGGACAGGGAGGAAGTGAACGCATTTCTTGCGGAGCGGGTCCTGCCGCTGATCAACTCTCTGGAGCGCCCCTGGCTCTGGCTGGTCGGCTTTGGGGTGGTGCTGGGGCTACTCATGGCTCTACTGGTCCAGCAGGTGCGCACCTGTCTCCGGGCCGAGGAACGTCAACTGCCCTGGGACATTCTGCTGATTCGCGCCGCCGGTCTCAGCCTGGGGTTGGCGCTGGCCAATCTGCTGGCGGCGCCGTTGCTGCTGCTGCCCTTACCGGAGTCGTTGCCGTGGGTCAAACCCGTTGCCCTGGCGCTGGCGAACTTGGTGCTGGGGGTGGCTGGCCTCACGGTAGGACAGTTGCGGGGACAAGCCCTGCGCCGCCTGCTGGGATCCGCCAGCAGTGAAACCCTGCTGCTGGAAGAGGGTCTGGTGCAGCGCTCCGCACCCAAAATCCTTGACACCAGCGCCGCCATTGACGGGCGCATTGGCGCCCTCCTGGACTCCGGTCTGCTGGAGGGCCAGGTGA
>NZ_JENA01000035.1 GCF_000586015.1 Candidatus Synechococcus spongiarum SH4
TTTACCAGTTCCCACTTTGTTGGTAAAAATGCCGAAATGATAACGCCTTGATTTTCTCTTATGAGTGTTACTTTGGTGATCTACCAATCTTTGGTGGTCTACCAATGGAGAAATGGGTGGACCGTCTCTCTTGAGAGACAATGAGCTTCTAGGATGGTGGAAATCTTGTTCGATATCGCCTGTATTGGCGGTACCAAGCGAAACGACAGTTGCTTTCGGATTCTCCCTGGATTCATGCCTGACAAGTTCAATCGCGGACTTTGAAAACCCGTTAGATGAAATAAATAATCCCTCGCTAAATTGAACTTGTGCCTGATATGATCTCGTGAGAAAATCAATAAACTTTCTGACACTGGCAATACCAACACGTTTTTTGAAGTTCTTGACCTGGATTGCAACAGATCTTCCATCTTCTGAGAGATTAGTGCCACCTTGTCTTGTGATTTCAAGATCATAATCAGGTTGATTTTTTGGTGGTTTAATCACTTCACAACCATAATTGTCTTCAAGTAAGTTTTTCACATGATCTTCAAACACGTCGGAATTCTGTGGAGAGGGACGGGCCATACGCTGTCTGGTCATCAAGCTTTCAGGGGATGATGGGAAACTTTACCACACCACCGTTCCCAACCCGAGGTCCCTACCGTTGCCAGACAATGGACAGCACAACCCCCTGATCACCAGCCGGCGCAATCCCCTGGTGAAACAACTGCGGCAACTCCATACGGCCCGGGGCCGGCGTGAAGCGGGGACAGTGTTGCTGGAGGGGACCCACATGGTGGAGGAGGCTCTACGCCATGGTCTGTCCCTCCGGCGGTTGGTCTTCACCCAGGGCTGGGGCGAGAATCATGCCGCCCTGCTGGCGCAAGTCCCGCCCCGTCTTCAGCAAAGCGTCAGCGAGGGGGTGCTGGCGGCGGTGGCCACAACGGTCCATCCCGACGGCGTGGCGGCCACCGCCCCGTTGCCCCAGCCCCCATGGCCCCGGCAGCCCCGATTCCTTCTGGCCCTGGATCGTATCCAGGATCCTGGCAACCTGGGCGCACTCCTGCGCACCGCTCTGGCAGCGGAGGTGGCCGGCGTGGTGCTGGCGCAATGTGCGGATCCATGGCAACCCAAGGTGCTGCGGGCCGCGGCCGGGGCCAGCTTTGCCCTGCCCGTCCGCCAGGTTCCCGGTGTGGAAACAGTGCTGGAAGAGGCCAGGGGCCGTGGCCTGCGCACCATGGCCACCTGTGTTGCCGGAGGCCTCCCCTACACCCGGTTGGACTGGTCCTTGCCCAGCCTTTTGATCCTGGGCAACGAGGGTGCGGGGTTATCCGCCGAAGTGGTGAACCGCTGCCAAGTGGCGGTCTCCATCCCCCACAGTGATGCCGTGAACTCCCTCAACGTGGCGGTGGCCGGAGCGCTGCTGCTGTTTGAGCGATTGCGTCCGGCTTGAGTTGCGCGTCCGTTGCAAAGGCCTGCCATGGTTGGGGACGGGACGTGCTGGCAGCGGTTCAGAATGGACAACAACTTGCCGTGAACCCTTGGCTCAGGAATTCGACCTTGACGTGTTGGTGATTGGTGCTGGCTACGGGGGCTTTGACGCCGCCAAGCATGCCACCGAGCACGGTTTGCGCACCGCGATTGTGGAAGCCCGGGAGTTGGGGGGCACCTGTGTCAATCGGGGATGTGTGCCTTCAAAAGCGCTGCTGGCGGCCAGTGGCCGGGTGCGGGAACTGAACGACCGGGCGCGCCTGGCCCGTCTGGGCATCCACAGCGGCGGCGCAACGGCCCAGCGGCAGCCCATGGCGAATCACGCCCGGCAACTGGTGGACACCATGCGCGCCTCCATGGGCAAAACCCTGAAACGCCTGGGGGTGGAGGTGCTGGAAGGTAGGGGCCGGCTCCGTGGTCCCCATGGGGTGGTGGTGCGCTCGGCCCGGGGCATCGAGCGGGAGATCACGGCTGCCCACGTGATCCTCGCCACCGGCTCCGAGCCTTTCGTGCCACGGGGCATTGAACTGGATGGTCACACGGTGTTCACCAGCGACGAGGCCCTGCAGCTTTCCTGGCTGCCCCCCTGGATTGCCATTGTGGGCAGCGGATACATCGGTCTGGAATTTGCGGACATTTATACGGCGCTGGGTTGTGAGGTGACCCTGATTGAGGCCCTGGACCAGCTTATGCCCAGCTTTGACGCGGATATTCGCAAACTGGCCACCCGCCATCTGGTGGAGGGCCGGGATATTGAGACCTACACCGGGGTCCTGGCCAGCAAGGTGACGCCCGGATCGCCGGTGAAGGTGGAACTGCGCCATGCCGCCAGCAAGGAACTGGTGGACACTCTGGAGGTGGACGGAGTGTTGGTGGCCACCGGTCGCGCCCCCGTCAGCCGGTATTTGAACCTGGCCAGTGTGGGGGTGGCCACGGAGCGGGGCTTTATTCCCGTGGACGAGGGGCTACGGGTGCTGGCCAATGGCGAACCCGTGGAGGGGCTATGGGCCGTGGGGGACGTGACGGGTAAGCTCATGCTGGCCCATGCCGCTGCCGCCCAGGGCATTGGGGCGGTGGAGAACATCCTTGGCCATGGGGGCGCCATGGATTACCGAAGCATTCCGGCCGTCACCTTCACCCATCCCGAGATCAGTTCCGTGGGGCTCACCCAGGAACAGGCCCAGGCGGAGGCCACGGAGCAGGGTTTTGAGTTGGGCAGTGTGCGCAGTTATTTTCGCGCTAACGCCAAGGCCCTGGCGGAAGCCGAAGGGGACGGCCTCATGAAACTCCTGTTCCGTCGCGACAACGGCCGTGTGCTGGGGGCCCAGATTTACGGCCTCCACGCGGGGGACCTGATCCAGGAAGTGGCCAACGCCATGGCTGCGGGCCAGTCCGTCCGGCAGCTCAGTCGGGCTGTGCATACCCATCCCACCCTCAGCGAGGTGGTGGAGGTGGCCTATAAGCAAGCCGCCGCGGCCCTCTCCTCCTGATCCTCACCCACCGGAACCACCCATGCAGATTCGCCGTCGCCCCCCCAATCCCCTGGTGCGGGTGGCCCATCTCACCTACGCCACCCCCCACCCGGAAAGCGAGCCCCGGCACATTTTGGAAAAGATCGTCTGGGCCAAGGGGGAGGAACTGGAGCAGGCCCGCCGGCGGATGCCCCTGCATGAGCTTCAGCAGCAGGTGGAGCAACTGCCCCCCACCCGGGGTTTCCGGCAGGTGTTGCACCAGACGCCGGAACGGCCTGCCGTCATTGCGGAGATCAAGAAAGCCAGTCCCAGCCGAGGGATCATCCGTGAGGATTTCGATCCGGTCGCCCTGGCCCAGGCCTACGCCGTCGCCGGGGCGTCCTGCATCTCGGTACTCACGGATCGGCAGTTTTTCCAAGGCGGCTTCGGGGTGCTCAGCGCTGTGCGTGAGGCGGTGACCCTGCCCCTGCTGTGCAAGGACTTCATTCTCTCCCCCTACCAATTGTTCCAGGCCCGGGCTGCCGGCGCTGATGCGGCCCTGCTCATTGCCGCCGTCCTCTCGGATCAGGACATTCGCTACCTGCAGACAGTGGCCCGCCAGTTGGGGTTGGATTGCCTGGTGGAGGTGCATGATGCCGACGAGATGGAGCGGGCCCTTGCCCTTGGGGTGGACCTGATCGGCATTAACAACCGGGACCTGACCACCTTCACCACCGACCTGACGTTGACCCAGCGGCTGGCCGCCGCCTATCGCCAGGCCCTGCGCCAGGGCGGCGTCCTGCTGGTGAGTGAATCTGGCCTGAAAGAGCACAAGGACCTGGAGCAGGTGGCGGCTGTCGGTGCCCAGGCGGTGTTGGTGGGGGAAGCCTTGATGGGTCAGCCTGACGTGGGCGCCGCCCTGCGGGCATTACGGGGCGGGGCGGGCCAGCCCTCACCGCTTTCTCAGCAGCAATAGACCGTCACCCAGTGGCAGAAAACTGGCTTGCACCCGTGCATCCGTGGCGGCAAAATCATTCAGTTCACAGATGGCCTGCAGGGAGGCGTCGCCAGGATGCTGACGGGGTTCCACCACCTTGCCGCCCCACAGGACGTTATCCAGCATGAGAACACCCCCTGGCCGCAGCCGCGCCAACACCTCTTCGTAGTAGAGGCGACCGTTTTCCTTGTCGGCGTCGATAAAGCCCAGGTCGAACATGGGCTCTTGGGGAAGGGTGGCCAGGGAGGCGGCGGCAGGCCCAAGGCGCAAGGTAATGCGATCCGCCAGCCCGGCCCGGCGCCAGTGGGTCCGGGCAATGCGGGTCCAGGCTTCGTTCAGGTCCAGGCAGAGCAGGCGCCCCCCGGACCCCAGGCCCCGGGCCAGGCAGAGGGCGGAATAGCCCGTGAAGGCGCCCACCTCAATGGCCCGCCGGGCCCCCATCACCCGGGCCAGCCACTCCATGAACACCCCCTGTTCCGGGGGAATCTGCATCCTGGCCACGGATCCCAGCGCCTGGGTGGCGGCAATCAAGGCCTGTTGCGCCTCGTCAGGGCCGCCGCCATGGCTCAGAATGTAGCCATGAAGATCCGGGTCCAGGAAAAAGGACTTGGGCGGGGCAGGCTGGGGGGACGGTGTATCGGGCATGGGGAAGGCGGGTGACAGCAGCTCTGCTTGCCCCAGCCTTGCAGAAGGGGCCGGGGGATAAGCTGGCTCCACTGCCCCCATGAGTCCCTTTTATTCCTGGGCCGCCTCTTCTGGAGGCGCCTCCTGCTGGTCCTGGAAGGTTTGGATCAGATCCTCCGTAGGAAAGATGAAATACTGGTCCTCCTCATCCTGAACCAACACGTTCAGGGCCTGACGCAAATCCCACACCCTGTCTTCCCCACCAAAATCCGCCACCGCCTGCTTTGCTTGCTGAAGCTGGCGGTAGTTGAAGAACAGGGCGATCTTGGCTTCCTCCGCGCCGGGGGGCGTGATGCTGATGGGAGGGTGGGTCAAAAAGACGGGAACCTTGAGGTTCCGAGCAATCTCTTGTCGGCTGTACCCTTCGGCCTGCAAGATTTCTTTGGCTTTTCTCCAGTCCGCCATGGCAGGCACCAGCGGCGTGACCAGGGAGCGGCTCTCATCCTTTGCCTTGATCTCCTGGACCAGCCTCTCGTTGCGTTCCAGAGCAATGTTCAGGGGCATGGAAGCCACACGGCTCCCTTCAGCATCCGGTCGGCCCTCCAGAGCCTCCTGCGCCTGCCGGGCCTGCTCGACCGTCATGAACATGGGGAGCACCAACTGATTCAACTGCTGATAAAAGGGAAAGACAGGCTGGCCTTCCGCATTCAACGCCACATAGTCATATGCGGGAAAGATGGGCCCACCTTCCGCGTTCACCACAACGTGGACGGGGACCACCTCAAGCTTCCTGATGGCGTCGGCCTCGGGAATGGCCAGGGCGGGTATTGCCTCAAGACCAAGCGTCAACAGGCCCGCAATCCCGGCCGTTACCCGAAGGGCGGAGGTGGTTACAGTACGGAGCAAATGTGGAAAAACAGTATCGTACACAGAACAATGCAAGGTGCTGTCCAGGGGCATGGGACACCAGCTTAGCGCCGGGATCCCTAGGGACGGGGAGTCCGCCGGGAAACCGGCGTTGAAGCCATTGGTCAGGGCGCTTCTGGCGGTGGCGGGGCGGGCGGCGCAGCGTAGATGGAGGGTTCCGGCGGCCTGGACAGTTCACGCAGTGTTACGCCAAACACGAACAGCACCGGCAGGGCAAAGGCGCTGGAGACAATGACCGCCACCACCCGTATCCGCTGGCGGTAGCGCTGCGGCGGTTTGCTGACATCGTCGGCAGGCATGGGCAGACAGGGCGGGAAAACTTGATTCAAGCTTCAATCACCATGCCGGAACCTGGCAAGTCAGGCAAACGGTCTGGTCACACAGCCACCCACTGGACGCCAGGAGGTTGCAGACTGGACGGGCAACCAACCCGCTCCATGCAGACGCCCATCCGCCCCATCAACAACGACAACGGCAACGCCCTTCTTCCCCTGCTGGGGTTTGTGGTTGCTGTTGCCCTGATCCTCCTGAGCCAGGTGCTGTTCATTGTGCCTGCAGGCAATGTTGCGGTCGTCACCACCCTGGGGAAAGTGACCGGCGAGCCCCGGACTGCGGGACCCAATCTCAAGGTTCCCCTGGTCCAGAACATTTCCATGTTCGACATCAAAACCCAGGTGCGGCCCGAAGAGTTCTCCTCCCTCACCAAGGATCTGCAGGTCATTGAGGCCACTGCCACCATCAAGTACGCGATCCGCTCCAACCAGGCTGGTCGCATCTTCCGGTCCATTGCCACCGCCAACCAGCAGGTCTATGGCCGCATCGTGCAGCCGTCCCTCCTCAAGGCCCTGAAATCCGTGTTCTCCCAGTACGAACTGGTGACCATCGCCTCCGAGTGGAACAGCATTTCCGAGATCGTGCAGGAGAAGGTGTCGGAAGAACTCGGCAAGTTCGGTTACGTGGACGTTCAGGGGCTGGACCTCACCGGGCTGCGCATTGCCGAGGAGTACCGGGCCGCCATTGAGCAGAAGCAGATTGCCGACCAGCGCCTGCTGAAGGCCCGCACGGAGGTGCGCATTGCTGAGCAGGAAGCCAAGCGCTATCAGACCCTCAACCAGAGCCTCAACGACCAGGTGCTCTACAAGCTCTTCCTCGACAAGTGGGACGGAACCACCACAGTGGTGCCCGGGCTCCCCGGCAGCGGCCAGGCGCCGCCCGTGATTGTTCAAGGGAAGCAGCGCTCCGGCGGGCTGCTGGGTCGCTCCGGCGAACCGGTTTGATTGTCGCGCCGCGGCCATGGGGCTGGAAATCGAGCGACGTTTCCTGGTGCGCACAACAGCCTGGCAAGACCAGGTGCGCGCCAGCATCCGCCTGAGCCAGGGCTACATCAGCATCAGCCCCCAGGGCCTCACCACCCGGGTGCGCCATGACCACAACCAGGGCTGGCTTACCCTGAAGGTGCCCCTGGCGGTGGGGGCAGCGCCCGCCGCACCCGTTCAGCGCTGGGAGTTCGAGTATGCCATTCCCCTCGGGGATGCCCGGCGCCTGCTGGAACACTGCCCCCACCAGCTCAGCAAGGAGCGCCATATGCTCAATCTGACGGGTGGGGACTGGCTGGTGGATTGCTTTGCCGGCGCCAACGACGGGCTGGTGCTGGCGGAGGTGGAGTTGGCGCGACCTGACGCCAGGCTTGAGTTGCCCCCCTGGCTGGGCCCGGAGGTGAGTGGCGACGGGCGGCTGAGTAACGCAGCCCTGGCCCGGCGGCCCTGGCGCCGATGGCGGGAGGAGGAGAAGCGGGCGCTGTGGGGGTAGTCCCTCCCTTATTTTCCAATGCAGAATTTACTGAATATCTCATCCAGAATACTTTCACTCACCTCTTTTCCGGTAATTTCTCCAAGACGATGGATGGCGTCTCGCAGATCAATGGTCCAGAAATCCCAAGGTAACTCGGCTTTGGCGGTATCCTCTAAACGAGCTAGAGCCTCAATGGCTTTCTGAGCCACGCTGGCTTGACGATCATTAAGGCTTGTGTCAAGACGTTCCAGATCAGTGAGGCCACAACACCTTAAAAGAGCATCGGTGAAATCTTCCATCCCCTGACCTGTTATGGTGCTGATGGTCAGAGAGGATTCCAGTTTATCATTGGGCCGAGCTTTTCTTTGATCCAGGAGATCCACCTTATTACCAACCCGCAAATAGGGAACGTCCTCGGGAATCTCATGGGCCAGCGCCTGATCCGCTTCACTCCAGCCCAGGTTTATATCAAATAACAATATGATCACGTCCACCTGCTTCAGGACTTGACGGCTGCGGGCAATGCCCAGCTTCTCCACCGGGTTATTGGCTTTGCGGATACCGGCAGTGTCCACCAGGGTGATGGGAACATCCCGTAGACTGAACTCGGCCTCCAGGGTGTCTCGTGTGGTTCCCGGTAAATCTGTGACAATGGCGCGGTCATGGTTGGTGAGATAATTCAGAAGGCTGGATTTGCCCACGTTGGGACAGCCAATAATGGCAACCCTCAGCCCCCGTTGCAAGCATTGTCCCTGGCGACTATCCTTCACAAGCCGGGACAATTCCTCTGCCACTGCTTGTAGGTTCTTCCTTACAACATCAGGGCTTAAAGATGGAAGATCGTCTTCAAAGTCCAGGTGAGCTTCCAGTTGGGCCAACTGCTCCAGCAACTGCTGACGGAGCGCCTCAATGGGGCGGCAGATTCCGCCGTCCAGTCCCGCCAACGCCAACGCCGCCGCCCGGCGACTGCGGGCGCTGATCACCTGGGCCAAAGCTTCTGCCCGGGTCAGGTCCAAACGGCCATGGAAAAACGCACGCTGGCTGAAGGCCCCAGGGGCCGCGGCTTCCGCACCGTTGCTCAACACCTGCTCCAGCACCCGTTGCACACAAATCATCCCCCCATGACAGTGGAACTCCACCACATCTTCCCCCGTGAAACTTCGCGGGGCTTGCATATAGAGCAGCAACACCTCGTCAAGAACCTCACCACTGGCAGGCTCCACCACATGGCCATATTGCACCCGATGACTTTCCCACACCTGGCGCCCACCCCCTGCCGGGCGGAATACACGCCCACCAACGGCCTGTGCCTCCGGGCCGGAGATACGCACAATGGCCACACTGCCCACACCAGCAGCCACTGCCGTGGCGATTGCGGCGATGGTGCTTCCTGGGCTGTTCATGGGTTGATCACACGCGCCTGTAATGACAAGTATCGTGATGGGAATGTGAGCAGCGGTTCAGAAAAGGAGGGAGAAGTTGAGGTTGAGGGAGTGTTCCGTTGGCGAAGCGGAGGGGTTGTATTCCTGCCGTGCGGCCTCCAGGGAGACTTTCCAGGCTTCCCCCTGGCCCTGTTGGGAGTAGGGGGCCAGGGACCACAACAGGCCGTAGGCGCTACTGTCGGTGGAGAGAGCCACTACCAAGGCGGGGGAGAGGGTGAGGCGGTCCTTGTGGGCGGGGAAGCCGTAGGCCAGCTTGGCTTCAAACTGCTGCCCGTTGGCGCCGGGGGTGGCCACCCCCTCCAGGACAGCGTGGTTCAGCAGGGCATCCATGCCTGATGTGGCAGCGGCCATGGCGTAGCCCATGGAGAGGGATGGTCCCCGGTTGGATGGGGAGGGGTTCCAGGCGAAGGAGAGTGCCAGGCCCTGCTCCCGGAACTGCTCCTCCGTGTGGCTGAGTAGGGTGCGCCCCTTCACCTCAGCGCTGATGCCCTGTGGCGGCGCCGTCCAGGAGAGGCCGGCGCCCAACTCCACCCCATAGCCGATTTCTGCGGCGCCACCGTCTTGCCGTAGGCCAATCTCCAACGAGGGGAGCAGTGCGGCGCCACCTGCCAACGGCACCGGCCTTGTGGCCTGCAGAGCCAGGCGGAGACGGGAGACGGTGGCGGCGCTGCCCTTCAGCCCCTGCACTGTCTCCGAGACGGTCTCCACCAGGAGGGCATCAGCGGTGGTGGTGAGGGAGAGTCCGGCACCGCCCCCGTCCAGCAGGACCCCTCCAGCCCGAGAGCGCCCATCACCAGGTTGGTGTCTGTGTTCAACTCCTCGGCGCCGTCCCTTTGTGGTTTGAGGGTGAGGGCGCCCCGGCCGTAGCCCCCTATGGCCCACACACCCAGCCGGGGGGTGAGGGCGTAACGGCCATAAGGGAACAGCCCCAGCAGGGTGGTGGTGATGCTGCCGTCTGCCCGCTTATCCCCCTCTCCTTGATAGCCGCCACTGCCCCAGGAGTGGGAGAGGGCAGCGCCAGCCCGCCACTGCCCGGTGCGCCAGTCCGCCCCACCAGGGCGGTGGTCACGTCTCCATCCACGGACACGTGGTCGTCTCTGCCGCTGAAGGAGGTGACGGCGCCCTGGCCCCAGAAGGCCCACCCTGTCCCTGGTGCTCCAGCTTCTCCTGCGGCAACTTGTGGGGAGAAGCCGAAGGAGGAGGCCGCCACTACCTGCTCGCTGCTGACGCTCTCGAAGCCCAACAGCTTGGAGAGCGCCCCTTGGTTCTCCGCCAAGGGCAGGTCACCGGTGAGATGTTCCCCGGCGATGGTGAGGCTCAGACCCGGATTGGGGGCAGCGACGCTGAAACGCCCCGTCAGGGCAGCCACCACCTGTTGGGAGACCGTGCGGCCAAAACGCCCCAGCCACATCTCCTCCGCCCTGGCATCTATCGCCAACACCCTCACCACGATCTCGGCTGGTGGCCATTCATGGTCACCGTCGCCGGCTTTGAGGGTCAGCGTGCTGACGCCGCTCTGCTGCCCCGCTGTCACCATCACCGGATGGTCAGCGCTCCAGTTGTCATCCGTCAAGCTGAGGCTGGACTGATGACCGGAATGAGTCATGTCCATGTCCACCGTCAGATCATTGTCGCCGGATACTTCCATTCTCACCATAACCGGTGCGGTGGGCCGGGACCCCAGCTTGAGGGTGAAGCCGTCCTGCCCACCCCTGGCCATCTGCAAGCTGGTGGTGGAGACTACCAGTTGCAGATCGTCATCGGCAATGACGAGGGTGTGGACACTGGCGCTACCCACGGTGTAACCGCTGCCGCTGCCCAACGTCAGAATGATTGTCTCGGCAGACTCGTCCGTGATGACCACCGGGATGGTGACACTGCTGCTATTGGCCGCCACTGTCACCGTGCCCGAATTCGTAATGGTGAAGTCACTGCCTGCGGTGGCGGAGCCCCCTACGGTGTAGTTCACCGTGATGGCAGTGGCGGGGGCAGGGCTGATGCTCACCGTCACGTTCTGCATACCCCCACTCTCCGCCGCACTGCTGCTGCCGGCCGCAAAGTTCACCACCGGCCCAGTGGCCACAGCGCTCACCACGATGTCGAAGCTGTCCTGGACCGTGCCGCCGTTGCCGTCGTTGGCAGTCACCTTCACCGTCAACGTACCCACATCCCCGGCGTGGGGTGTACCGCTGAAGGTGCGGCTATTGGCC
>NZ_JENA01000036.1 GCF_000586015.1 Candidatus Synechococcus spongiarum SH4
GGCTGTGGTGATCCCGACCCAGATCCTTCACCCTGAGGTTCAAGGTGTCCAGCTCCCGGCTCTGCATGAGACACTGGCTCTGCAGGCGCCGCAAGCAGGGCAGACGCTTGTTGAGGGCCTCCAACTGACCACCCAACTGCCCCAGTTCGTCACGCACCTGGGCCAATCGCCGGCCCACGGCCCTGTCCTGTTCCACCAGTTGCTCCGCCTGGGCCAACGCCTCGGCCGCCAACGCCTTCTGTTGCTCAGCCTTCCACAGGGGGGAATGTTTCTTGGGCTTGGGGGTTCTGCCCAGGTTGGTAAAGGTGGCATTGAGTTGTTCGTCAATGCGCCCCGCCACCTGTTGATCCAGACGGGATTGCAGCGCCGCGCCGCCCTGTTGCTCCAACTGCCGGATCAGTTGCTCCAGCGGGTAGGTCTCCCGGTCCTGGAGAGGGTCGTTTCCCGCCTGTCCCTGCACAACCCAGAGGTGGCCCCAGCATTTGTCAAGGGCGGAACCGGCCCGGCGGCCGTCCAGGGAACCACCGCTCTCCAACAGGCTGGCAAGCTGCTCCTCAGCCTCTTGTCCCATCAGGGGCGGGCCGCCATGGGGGTGCAGCTCCGTCCGTCCACGGGAACCGCCAAACTCCTTGTGGAGCCGCCAACTGCGGCCCCTGGCCTCAAACGCCAGTTCCACCGTCGGAACCCCTTGATGGGTGCGGGAGTGGAGTTGATCCACCACGGCGCCGCTGGCGGTGGATTTCAGGAAAAGCGCCCGGTGCAGGGCTTCAAGAAGGGTGCTCTTGCCCGTTTCGTTGGCGCCGCCGATGATGGTCAGTCCCGGCGCAAAGTCCAGGCTCAACTCCCGGTGGATGCGAACGTTGCAAATTCGACAGTGGGCCAGTCGCATCCTTTCCCGTCAGTTCGTCATGGTTGGGGCTTGTGTCCCTTAAGCAGATCCTGGTTGCTCCTCTCGTCGCACCATGCGGAACAACTCCGCCAGCGCTCTGGAGGCAGTCTCGCAGACGGGGCCTTCACCTTCCAGCCGCTGCTGTTGCAACCGGGTGGCCACGGAGCAAACCACAGGATCCTCGGGTCGGTTCAGGAGTGCGTCCAGGTGCTCACCCGCGGGCACAGCCGTGCAGCAGCCCTTGCCAACCAGGACCAACAGTTGCTCCCGCAGACCGCGACTCCACTGTACATAGCGGTCGTGGCTGTCAAAATCCAGGATGCTGTGGCCCAGATCCAGGCTGAGCAGGTCACGGCGCACTCGATTCCCGATGCACTCCTCCACCCGCTGCTGCAGATGGTTCAGGTCCTCCCTACTGGAGAGTTCCGCCTTCAACCGGCGCCAGTTGAAGCGGCCTGTGGGGTGGGGGGTCACACGGGGCGGCGCACCCCGCTCCACCTCAACCAGAAGCACCTGGGACCGTCTACCGCTGCCGTCCCTGTCAAAACAGTCCGGCTCCGGTGTGCCGCAATACCAGGCCTTGGGCGCCACCTGCTTGAGGCCGTGCCAGTCCCCCAGTGCGACATAGTCCACCGCAGCGGCGGGTAGCCGATCCAGAGCGATCACGTTGTGATGAACCCGCTCGCCAAAATCGGCGACGCTCCCATGGGCCAGCACAAGGCGGGGCCGATCCGCCGGCAGGGTGTTCCAGGGGAAAGCGTGCAACCAGGCGGTGGGATCCGTGGCGCTGTGGCGGCGCAACAACGGACAGGGCAGCACCACAAGATCAGGCAGCACCACAGGTTTTGCCTGGTGGAGCAGTTTCAGATTGGGGGCATAGCGCCGCTGGGACGCCTGAACCTCCGGTCTGTGCCAGATGCCGTCGGAACCGCCGTGGTCGTGGTTCCCGGGAATCACCAGCACAGGGCATCCCACCCTGCCGACTGCGTGAAAACACTCATGCACCGTGTCCATGGGCAGGGTGGGGGCGTCCCAGAGATCCCCCGCCACCACCACGTAAGCCGCGCCACACTCTTGCGCCACCGCGCCAAGGCGGTCAACGGCGCCAAGGCGCGCTTGTCTCAGGAGACAGGCGGCTTTCTCGGCCATGGCTCCATAGCCTTTGCCAATCTGCCAATCCGCTGTATGGACCAGGCGAACCATGGGGCGTTGTCCTCCGGGCAAATGACGGATTGCCGCCACCCATGCGCCGTGACGGCAAGGCGGGGCACGGCTCTCGTCCCCTCTGCCGGCCTGGCGGTGGCGGGAGGGCTGGATGCCGTGGGTAGCGGTGGTGGCGCCAGCCTAGCGTTCCCCCAACCTGCCCCGTCAGTCCCCCGTTCAGGCAGACTGACCGCCATCCACGCTGGTCTCCGCCAGCCTTTGCCGTCAAGCCATGGATCGCCCCAAACTGGTGGCCCTGATCACAGGCATCCTCTCCATTGCCCTGGCCGTGCTCTACCTGGCGTTGGTGTTCATTCTGGATCATCGCTCCGGACTGACGCCGGCGCCGGTGGTTGGTGTGGTTGCGAGCTTGTCGGCAGACCGTTCAGGCGCCGTTGCAGCGGCTCCACGATCCGCTCCACCGCCATGGTGAGGAAATCGTTGAACTGGGCCTGGCGGCGGTTGAGGTCGTAGTGCTTGCGGATAGCGGCGGCCATGCCCCCGTCTCCCCAGTCCTGATTGTGGCTGAAGTACTCCATCAGGCTGGCGCCGGCAACCCGGGTCAGCCATGCCGCGCTCACCCCCTGCAGCGCCTTGGCCACCACCAGTGCGGGCCAGGCGGCGCTGAGGGCGGTGGTCAGCAGCATGGCGCCCCCTTTCACCAGCCCCAACCCCGTCATGGCCCGCCCCACCGCCAGGGCCAATTCCCGCCCCTGGTCCCGGTCCAGCTTGACCCCATGGATCCGCCCCAGTTCCAGCACCATCTGGGCGTTGACGGCGGCTGCACCCACGAGATCCAGCCCCGGCAGGGGCGTCAGGGCGATGATTCCCCCGCCAATCCAGGCATAGCGCTCAATGACGGTGCGGCTGTCCCGCTGCCGCTGGTTGATGAGCACCGCCTCGGTATCCACGGAGAGGTGGCGACTTTGCAGAAGGATGTTATCGGCCATAAGCTCATCCCCTTCAAGGCGCAGCACCTGAGCCAGACGTCGCAGCAGGGCGGCCACCTCCGGCGCTGGCGGCGGCGCTCCGGCGCCCCTTGGCCGTGGCGCACTGCTGACGGGCACCACGTCCTCCGCTGGTAACCGGGGAGCGCAGCGCTGCCGCAGCACCTGCAACAGCCGTTGTTCCTGCTGCTGCCCCAGCAGGTCGCACTTGTTGAGCACCAGCAGGAGACGCTTGCTCAGGGACAACAACAACTGCGCCATGCGCAACTCGCTGTCCCGCAGATCCCCGTCCACAACGAACAACAGCAGGTCCGCTTGAACCGCTCTGCGCCGGGCCATGTCTTCCCGCCGCTGTCCCTGGGCGCCGCTTTCCAGGATGCCTGGGGTATCCACCAGCCGCACGCCCCGGCCGAGGCCCGCCATGGGGAGGCGATAGCTGTAGCTGGTCCGGGTGGAGCCCATGGCGGGCTCCACGGAACCCACCATGTTCCCCAGCAGGGCGCGGATCAGGGAGGTTTTGCCGCTGGACCCCGTACCGAACACCACCACCACCAGATCCCCCCGTTCCAACTCCGCCGCCACTTGGCGGCGCTCACGCTCCAGCACTTGGCGCATCACCTGATCCCGCACCAGTTCCAACTGCCGCCCAATGCTGTCCAGGTGTTCTCCAGCAGCCTCCCGCTTGGAGTCGAAGGCAATGGGGAGAGTCGGATTCCGGAAACGGCCGGCCCACCGTGGGGACTTTCCACCGGGCCGCCATCCCCGCCATGTGATCCAGCCCAGCCAGCCCAGGGCCGCCACCGTCGCCAGAAAGAGGAAGACGCCCCAGCCACCCGCCAGCGTTTGCAGGCCTTGGGCCAGACCCGCCAACAGGGTGATCACCATCCACAGGGCCAGAAGGGCCGCCAGCACCACGGCCACACTCCAGATCAGCCGACGGGTGGTCTGCTTCCTCATGGCCTGCGGCGCTGCAGCAGAAGGTCCAGCAACAGCAGAGCCACGGCAAGGTTGATGGCCACGTCCGCCAGGTTGAACACGGGGAAGGCAATGGGCGCCAGCTCAATCCAATCCACCACCGCCCCCCGGAACCAGCGGTCCAGACCGTTGCCCAGGGCGCCGGCCAGCAGCAACCCCCAGGCCACCGCACTCAACGGCTGCAGGGGTGGGCGCCTCAGCAGCCACACCGCCAGCCCCAGACTCACCAGCAACGAGATCAACCCCAGCCACGCCACCCCCCCGTGAAACAAGCTGAAGGCTGCACCCGTATTTTCCACCAGTCGCCACTGCAAGAGCCCCGGCAGGGCCGGTTGCGCCTGACCCAGTTGGAGTTGGCCCAGCATCAGCGCCTTGGTGGATTGATCCAGCACCGTGCCGCCAGCGGCCACCAGCAGGCTGACGCCGGCAAGCCGTGGCTTCCGACTCCGTGGGTGGGTGGATGGTTGTGGGTTGGGCACGGCCTCAGTAGAGCAGGAGACGGCGGAGCAATGCGGCAACAACGGCCACGGGGCAGGCCATCACCGCCTGCAGTGGCAGTGGCAGCGCCCAATAGCTGATCATCAATTCCAGCCAGGGCATGGACCAGTGGCCCACCACGGCCCCCAGGAGCAGGTACGCGCCCCCGCACAGGGAGACCACCACAACCCCCGCCATGGCGGCAACCCAGAGGCTGAAGAGGTCCCGCAGAGGGATCCGCTGCCCAATGCGGCCCACCAGCCATGCACCGGGAATCAGGCCCAGCAAGTAGCCAAACCCCGGCTCCAGCACGTAATCCGGGCCGCCACCGGCATGGAAGACGGGAAACTGGGTCAGCCCGAAGGCCAGGTAGGCCACGGCGGTCATGAGTCCAACCCGGGGGCCGCAGATCAGGGACGTCAGCAGCACTGCCGCCAACTGGCCACTGGTGGGCAACTCCACCAAGCTCAGACCCCCCAGGGTGGGCACCGCCAGGGTGGGCTGGAGCAGTCCCGCCACGATGGTCAGCAGCAGACCCATGACAACACCCACCAGGTTGATTAAAGCCTTCATGGCGTGGTGCGGGGACCGGAACTGGCTGGCGAGAAGACGGGTTGGGGCTTACACTCAAGCGCCCTTGCGCTGGTGGATCCATGGAGCAGGCTGATGGGCCATGCCCGGCTTTTGACACAGGGGCATTGGTTCGCCTGATGGAAACTCAACCCTACCTGAAAACAGCAGACCCCATGCCCATGCTCCGTCCCCCGGATCTGGTGGAGACGGGGGACGAAGGGGTGGTGGTGGAGTTGCGCCCCCGGAACATGCTGGCCGTGCGCTTCCGGCGGGGCACGTTTCTCCTGGCTGCGGATCAGGTGGAGCCCGTCCTCTGAGACCAGACGTGCTCCAGGGGCGCCGCCAGGGCCTGGGGACCCACCACCGCCAGACGGGGTTGGGCAAGCCAGCGGCGCGCCACCCGTTGACAGTCGGCCCCATCCCGTTGCGCCAACCGGGCCAACCGCTGCTCCGCCTCGTCCACAGCCATGCCGTACCCCCGCAACAGGGCCAGCCGTTCCGCCACCTGGCCGCTGGTCTGCAACGCCGTCAACTCCTGCCCCTGCAGCTTGGCCCGGGCCAGGCCCAGTTCCCCGGGCTGAAGGGGCGTCTCCAGGAGCCGCCGCCACTCCGCCAGCAGGAGTTCCAGCGCCAGGGCGGCCCGCTCCCGGCTGGTGGAGAGATGCACAATGAACGGGGCGCTCTGTTGACGCACAGGGAACAACGCCCCCACCTCATAGGCCAGACCGTGGGTTTCCCGGATCACCTGGGGTAGCCGGGCGCTCATCCCGGCGCCGAGATGGCATTGCAGCAGGCGCAAGACAGCCTGGTCCTGGTGAGTGAGCCCACAGGTGGCCGCCCCCAGAAGCAACGCCACCTGCTCCGTGTCCTGGGGATGAAAGGCCATGGTGGCTGCCGTGGGCAGGGCCGCGGGCGGCGGCATGGGGGGGAGGAGCCAGGGCAAGGGGTCAAGTCCTCCGCCAGGGCCGTCAGATGGGCGGTGGCGCCCTCATCCAGATGACCCGCCGCGGCAATGACCATGGCGCTGCCCCCCCAGCCTTGATGGGCTTGGCGCAACTGGTTGGAGGTCAGGGCCGCCACCTCCGCTCTGTTCACGCCAAGAGGGGCATGGCCGTATCCCCCATGGCCATACAGCAGGCGACGCAGCTCCGCCAGGGCAAGCTGCAGGGGATCTTCCCGTTGTTGATCCAGAGCCTGCAGGGTGAGCTGCTGCTCTCGTTGCACCTCCCGGGGCGCCAGCAGCGGCGTCTGGACCATCTCCCGCACCCTGTCCAGGAGGGGCGCCCCATCCGCGGCCATGCAGCCCAGACACAGCACCACCCCGTCTTCCCGGGCGCCGGCCGCAAAATAGGCGCCGCGAGACTCCAACTCTTCCGCCAGGGCTACGGCATCCTGACGGATTGTCCCCCGCTGAACGGCACCGGCCAACAGGTGGGCCTGTCCCCGTTGCCCCGGGGGATCCCCGGCGCTGCCCCCGGCAATCCACCAGCACAGGGCCATTAACCCCCCATGGCGCCGCTGCTGAACCAGCAACTCTACGCGCTGATGACGGTGGTGCAGGTCGAGACGCATGGGGAACGTATGGGTTGAGCAGAGTGAAACGGATGGGGCAAAGGAGACAATGGCAATGGTGATTCAGGGCGCCTCAAGCAGAGGTTTCAAGCATGACTCCTGGGGATCGTAGATGCAGTCTGTGACGGCGCCGTCCTGGATTCTTTCAACAGCCCAATCACGGGGCGAGGGAGCAGAAACCATTCACGGGGGACCACGGTATTCCCTTAAGAATTCCTGCTTCCCACAACACAAGTCATGCAAGAGATTCACGGAACGGCTAAACTTTGGATAACCATTGCAATAGATGACGACTCGGTCGGAAGATGACCATGACGCCTTGTCACTCGCAACCAATCACCAAAGCAAGGGCCTTTAAGAACTTTCTCACAAACAGTGACCTACTCTTGGGAGAGTGTAGTCGATGTTGAATTCAACTATGCTTACCCCGACTGCCAATACCACGGGGACAGGTCGTCGGATTGCGCAGACGCACTCAAAGCGGTTGATTGCCTTCGGATGGTATGGTCAGACACAAGCTCAAGGATTGAGCCTGTTTCCTGACCGTTTTTGGCCAGCTTCGTCCAGTGCTGACTGGCGTAGCCCGCCTATGGCATTGCCCAATCCTGTATGGCACGCTTTTGCAGGCCAATTCAGAGGTTCCCTAGCCCCTCGGGCCTTTCTCTTCAAGCTCTAAAGGCTCGAACACCAACTCCGGCGCCACCACCTCCCAGGAATCGCACCGGATGCGGTTTTGATACTCCGGCTTCGATTGCCCACGACTCCGGACAACCACGGCCAGCACCGTGGCGGAGCGGCATCTCATCCCTCGCGGCGGCTGAAAGGCCTGGGCAAGACGCCCCACCACATGGCCTGTGGAGTCCAGAAGCTCCCAACGCCCGTCGGGGCCAATGCGTGTCTTGAGCGGGTCACCGGGGGACAGGGCGGCGACGGCGGCGTGAACGGGATCACTGCCGGGGCGACGGCCGGCAAAGCCCAGGTCCACGTGTTTCAGTTCGGCATGAATGTGGCGGTAGGCCATGGCCGGGGAAGGGGGTTGAATGGGGACAGGTTCGCGCCAGAGCACGGCGGAATGGTCGGCCAAGCCGGCCTGCAACCAATGGGCTGGCCGGAAACGGGCCAGCAGCAAGGTGTGCCTGGCGCGGGTCATGGCCACGTAGTAGAGGCGGCGCTGTGCGTTCGGATCCTCCCCTTGCCGGACACGGCCCTCCCAGGCCCCGTCCAGCACAGCCACATGGTCAAACTCCAGACCTTTGGCCCCATGGGCGGTCACCAGCAGCAGGCCCTGCTGACGTTGCCGCACCTCTCGGCTCCACTCCGCCAGCCATTCGATGCACTGCTCCACCGGGGTCTCCCCGCCACCCGCCACCCGCCTGTAATCCTCCATGGCCTGCCGTAGCAGGTCGTACCAGGGACCTGACGGTTGGGCCGCAATCCAGTCCGCCAGCGCGTCGCCGTCCACCACCGGGGGCGTGCGACTGCGCAGCCAGGCCACCAGGGCCTGGGTTTCCCTGAGTCTCCATACACCGGGAATGGTCTCCTTACCCATCTGCACCGGGATGCCACGGTCCTCGCAGAAGGCCCTGACCGGGTCCAGCCATGTCCACTCACGGGCCACCACAGCACAGCGGCGCCAATCCCATCGGGGCGCCAACTCCTTGAGGCGCAACAACTCCTCCATGACGGCCTGGGCCTGGGACAGGGCGCCATCCCCAACCGGCAGGATCTGCACCCGCCCCTGGGCGACGGGGTCAATGGTTTCCCATAGACCACCCGATGGTTCATTCTGCCGTGAACGGTTGATGTGGATGGGATACTCAGCCTTCATTCGCTCCCGAGCCGGGTCAATGACGGCGTTGGCCGCCGCAATGATGTGGGCCGTGGAGCGGTAATTTGCCGTCAGATAGCTGGGCTTGGCGTTGTAATCCTCTTCAAACCGGCGGATGAACTTCACCGAAGCGCCGTTGAAGCCGTAGATGTTCTGGTCGTCGTCCCCCACGGCAAACAGGGTGAGCTTGCCGGCATCCTCTTCCCTGGCGCGCCCCGCCAAGGCGGAGATCAGGTCGTACTGATGGGCGTCGATGTCCTGGTATTCGTCCACCAGAATCCAGCGGAAGCCCGCCAGCAGTCGGTCCCGCCGCGCATCAGCCTCCGCTTCCGGCAAGCCCTCCCCCTGCAGCACGTCCACAGCGCGACGGATCACGTCCCGGAACGGGTCGTTGTCGGGTGAATTGTCGGAACGCTCCAGCCACCCACTGAAACTGGCGCCCGCCACCCGCATGGCCAACCCATGGCAGGTGAGCACGGTGACGCCGCCGGCATCGTCACCGATCAGTTCCTCCAGCCGCTGCCGAATCTGGACTGCGGCGTGACGGTTGTAGGCCAGGGCCACAATGCCCCGGGGGTTTTCCCGCCGCACACGGATCAGGTAGGCGATCCTGTGGACCAGCACCCGGGTCTTGCCGGAGCCGGGGCCGGCCAGCACCAGCACGTTGGTCTGCTCCCGGTCATCGGCGACAATGCGCTGCTGGAACGGATTCTTCAGACTGTCAACGATGGCCCGCCATGAAGCGGGTGTGGTCTGGCGTCTGATCTCCTTGTCCCGTCCCGGCAGCCAGCGGTCAAGGAACCGGTCTTCCGGCAAGCTGAAGTAGTCCATGGCCAGCCGCAGCGCCTCGCCTATATCGGCAAGGCCCCGCTGGGCGAACTCCGCCATCACGTGGACCTGCAGCACCTTCCCCTCGTAATGCAGCGCCAGCGGTTCGAAGTCCGCCTTGGCGAAGCCGCGCCGCCGTTCTCCTGGTTGCAGGCGGATGGTCATGGCGGGACGGAACACAACCAGGCCCTTGTTGAGGCGGATGACGTCCAGTTCATGGAGCCACATCAGCGACCGGTCCAGCAGCTTCCGGGAATCCCGCACCTGGCTGTTCAAAGCCGGGTCGGAGGTTACGGCCCGCAGCAGGTTGCCCATGGTGGTTTCCGCCAGCAGGTCCGCCCCCCGGATTCCACGGGGCAGGCGGCCCAGCAGATGGGCCAGCAGGTGTTTGGCTCCCATGCGGCGCCGGCGGGTCGTCTCTTCAAGGACCGACCATTCCCGCTGCAGGGTCACCCGCGCCGTCTCCATGTCCCGCTTGCGCACCGACCAACTGCCCCCTGCACCGTTCTCGCCCCGTCCGTCGTCGGCAATGCCCCGCACAATGCGCCACAGCCCTAGCGGCAGAGGATCGGGAAGCCCCTGATCCCGCAAGATCTGGGCGGCCCGACGCAAATGCAGGGTGGAGGAGTCCCCCTTCCCCTGATCCGGCGCCGCTTCCCGCATGTGGGCGATGAGGGCGGTCTCCAACGCCGTCGCCTCTTCAAAGCGTTTGCGGGAGGAACGGTTCACGCCGGCATGGACAAACGCCGTCAGGGCCGTGTCGTTGTTGGCGATGCCCAGGTGCTCCAGATCGTGGAGGGCGGTCCGTACACCCTCGGGACTCAACCCCGCAACTCCCATCAACTCGTCCGTGGTGACCCCTTCGTCCGGGGGCGCGTTGATCAGCCTTTCGACGATCCTCAGGAGTTGCTTGCGGCGGGCAGGCGTCATGGTCCGGGTCCGGCCAAGCCGCTGTCGGGCCTCCTTGAGGGACGTCACCTGAAGGGAGGATGGAAACACGTGGACAGCGTTCTCTTCCCGGGTGAGCAACTGCGATTCCTCCAGCCAGGTGAGGGCCGTGCGCACCCGGGTGTCGTCAGTGAAGGAATCCCGCTGGAAGGCTCCGTCTTCATCTTCCCGCAGGATTTCCCCGGCAGTGGCCACCACCTCGCCGTTGAACCGTTTCTTCCGGTTCAAGTTGCGCAGCGCCCGGAGAATGCCGTGGATCTCCGCCCGGGTGAGCCGGGAGCGGGCCGATAGCTTGAACTGCTGCTCCACGTCCTCGGGCGTGTACAGCAGCACGCAACGGGCCTGTTGGCGATCACGACCGGCGCGGCCCGCCTCCTGGAGATAGTTCTCCAACGACCCCGGAATATCGGCGTGGATCACCAGCCGCACGTCCTGCTTGTCGATGCCCAT
>NZ_JENA01000037.1 GCF_000586015.1 Candidatus Synechococcus spongiarum SH4
TTGTTCTGCTATTGAAGGACTATGATCAAAGAAGTAGTAAAATAAATTAATTTTGCCTGGCAACTTCTTGATATGGAAGCATTCCGATTCAATCAGGTTCTGGTTTTCTATAACATAAAGTTTGAATATATGGAAATTATTGACAAGAATACATTTGGGACGATCTTTCATTCTAAGCATGTAAAAATATTCTCTTGCTTGCTGGTCAAATGCTCTATTCAAGTTCTCGCCAGAACTTTTGTTTTCAATCAGAATAACACCAGGCCAAAGAACATCAATTCGCTTGTTATCTTCGCTTTTGGAAATGCTACGCTCAAAATAGATATTGCTATCCAAACGGTCAATGTTAAAAATCCCAAAGAATTCATTGATGAATGTTTGAGATTCTTCACGTTCTCTTACATAATATTTCCTCGTCCATCTTTCTACAAATTGTTCAGCTTTCTCGCGAATCCTCTGCTTTTGCTCAGGGCTTAGTTCCATGGTCATGTTGCCGCAAGTCCGGCAGAAATCACCCTACGGAAACAGCCGCCTCATCACAAAGAACCAGCACCTCCCCCTTGGGAGCCACCAGCTTGGCGGGGGTGCGCGCCGGATCTTCCTGGGGATCCAGGAGCCGCTCCAGGGCTTGGCGCTTGGCGGCGCCGGCCACCAGGATGATCACCTGCCGGGCGGCGCTGAGCAGGGGGGCCGTCATGGACACCCGGGGCAGGCCCTTCCCCAAGCCCACGGTGACCCATTCATCTTCAACATTTACGGCGGCTGTGCCGGGGAAGAGGGATGCCGTGTGACCATCATCGCCGAGGCCGAGGAGCGCCAGGTCAAGCCGGGGCGGTTGGCCGGGGCAGAGTGTTTGCAGGAGATCCCCATAGGCCCGGGCCGCGGCTTCGGGATTGGGCAGGTGGGTGGCCACAGGGTGGAGCCGCGCCCGGTGGGCGCGACTGCCGCTGAGCAAACGGTGGCGCACCATGCGGGCGTTGCTGGCGGGATCCTGGACATCCACCCAGCGCTCGTCTCCCAGCACCAGTTCCACCCTCTCCCAGGGCAGATCCTCCTGTCCCAGGTGGCCATAGGCGGCCTCCGGCGTACTTCCCCCCGCCAGGGCCATGACGCAGCGGGGCTGCCGGGTGGCGGCGTTACGGATCACTGCTGCCATGGCGGCGGCGGCGGCGTGGGCCAGGGCTGCCTTGTCCGGGCTGGTTTGCAGGCGGTAACGGGTCATGCCAGCCACTCCGTGTGGAAGCTCCCCTCCCGGTCCACCCGTTCATAGGTGTGGGACCCGAAGCAATCCCGCATGGCCTGCACGGCGTTCTGGGGAAGCCGGGGTGAACGGTAGCTGTCGATGTAATGCAGGGCCGACGAGAGGCACGGCAGGGGGATGCCCGCCCGGGCGCCCGCCTGCACAACGGTGCGCAGGTTGTCCAGCCGTCCATTGACCTGCTGGGCAAACCAGGGATCCACCATCAGGTTGGGAAGCTGGGGATCCTCGCGGAAGGCGGTCTGAATGCGGCCCAGCAGCTTGGCGCGGATGATGCAGCCCCCTTTCCAGATTCTCGCGATGCTGGTGAGGTTCAGGTCATAGTTGTGCCGCTCCGAACCGCGCTGCAACAGGGCAAGCCCCTGGGCATAGCTGGTGATGATGCTGAGGATGACCGCATCCCGCAGCGGCGCCATGCCGTCCGCCACGCTACCCAGTTCCACAGAGGTGGCGGGGGGGGCAGCCAGAACGGCGCCGGCCTTGACCCGCTCCGCCTTCAGGGAGCTGAGCACCCGCGCATTGACGGATTCATAGATGGTGGGCACCGCCACCCCCATCTCCAGGGCGCTGATCACCGTCCAGATGCCCGTACCCTTCTGACCGGCCACGTCCAGGATCTTTTCCACCAAGTGGGCGCTGCTCTCCGGATCCTTGGTGCGCAGACACACCTCCGTGATCTCCACCAGGTAGGAACTCAACTCCTCCAGTTGGCCCCAGGCGCCCACCACGTCGGCCATGGCCTGACCATCCAGGCCGGCGCCCCGCTTCATCAGGTCGTAGGCTTCCGCCAGAATCTGCTCCACGCCGTATTCAATGCCGTTGTGAACGGTCTTGACGAAGTGGCCGGCCCCACCGGGACCCATGTAGGCCACACAGGGACCGTCCTCCACCTGGGCGGCCATGGTTTCCACCAGGCTGGCGATGGCCTGGTAGGCCTGCCTGGTGCCGCCGGGCATCATGCTCGGTCCCTCCAGGGCCCCCTTGGCCCCGCCGGAGATGCCCATGCCGATATACCCGAAACTCCGGCTTTCCAGGGCCGTCACCCGTTGCTCCGTGTCCATGTAGAGGGAGTTGCCGCCGTCAATGAGCAGATCCCCCTCCTCCAGCAGGGGCGCCAGGGTGTCGATGGTGGCGTCAATGGGGGCGCCCGCCTTGATCATCATCAGGATGCGGCGGGGGCGTTCCAGTTGCTGGACAAATTCCGGCAGAGTGTAGGCCGCCTGGATGGCCTTGCCCGACCCGCGACCCGCCATGAAGGCGTCCGTCTTCTCCCGGGTGCGGTTGTAGACCACGCTGCTGAAGCCGTTGCGCTCGGCGTTGAGGATCAGGTTCTCCCCCATGACGCCGAGGCCGATCAGGCCAAAGTGCGCCTTGCTCATGACGTGTTGTTGGACTAGGAACAGTTTGGCCGGATTGGCCTTAAGGGACTGGGAAGAGTGCCAGGGCCGAGGGGCTGGATCACGGTCAGATCACCATGTTGTTGGGGATGGCGGCGTTTTTAATCACCACCACCAGATTGCTGCGGATGTAGAAGCCCAATTCAGGGCGATCCCCTTCCTCAACACGGTCCTTGTTGATGATCTGGACATTGGCGCCAATGCGCACGTTCTTGTCCAGAATGGCCCCCTTCACCGTGGAGCCGGTGCCCACACCCAGGGGAATGCCCCCCTTGGCCCGCACCGCCTCCCGCTGGCCGTTGGACTCGTAGTAGTCACTGCCCATGGTCAGGGTGTCTTGCAGCACGGCGCCGCTGCCGATGCGGCTGCGCACCCCCAGCACACACTTGTGAATGCTGCAACGTTTCAGGATGGAGCCGTCCCCAAGGATGGACTCGGTCACATGGCTGTCCAGCAGCTTGGTGGGGGGCAGGTAGCGGGGACGGGTGTAAATGGGGAACGCCTCGTCGTAGAAGGAAAACGCCGGCAACGGCTGTTCGGTCAGGGCCAGGTTGGCTTCATAAAATGCCCGGATCGTACCGATGTCCTCCCAGTAGTCGTTGAACAGGTAGGCCCGCAGGTCGTGGTCCTGCAAGGCCGTGGGGATGATCTCCTTGCCGAAGTCCGTTGCCGAGGGATTCTGATCCAGCAGGTCGAACAGGGCCTTGCGGCTGAAGACGTAAATGCCCATGGAGGCCAGATGGGGCTTCTCCCGGGACTCTTCCGGTGAGATCCCGTAGACGGAGGTATCCACCCGCATCTGGTCCAAGGCCTCGCCACGGGGCTTCTCGCGGAACTCCAGGATGCGCCTTGAGGAGTCCGTACGCATGAGGCCGAAGCCCTGGCCCTGCTCTGGGGTCACCGGCAGGGCCGCCACGCTGATGTCTGCCCCCAGGGCCCGGTGGGAGGCCACAAAGGCGCCGTAGTCCATGCGGTAAAGCTGATCGCCGCTGAGGATCAGGTACTCGTCCACGTCCCATTCCCGGAAGAGCCACTTGTACTTGCGCACCGCATCGGCGGTGCCTTCAAACCAACTGGGGCTCTCCGGGGTCTGCTGGGCTGCGAGAACCTCCACGAACCCCTGACCAAAGCCTGCCGAGAGGTTGTAGGTGCGGGTAAGGTGGCGGTTAAGGGAGGCGCTGTTGAACTGGGTCAGGGCATAAATCTTGTTGATGCCCGAGTTGATGCAGTTGCTAACCGGAATGTCGATCAGGCGGTACTTGGCGGCCAGGGGAACAGCCGGTTTGGCCCGCATCTTGGTGAGGGGAAAGAGACGGGTTCCGGCGCCGCCGCCGAGGATGATTCCCAAGACCCGCTTCATGGACACGCTGCTAACACCTTCACTTTCGTTGATGGAGGGTGCAAACGGCAAGACCCGGTGGACGAATTCAAGACGTCTCGGACTGATCCAGATCAAACAATTCGCACACAACCTGCAGTTGTTCCAGTCGCTTCTGTCGCTCCATGGGTCCCCGCAGGCGGGTTACGGGGCCGTGGAGCACTTTGTTGATGATGCCTTTGCTGAGGGCTTCCACCACGTTCTTCTCCCGGGCCGAGAGGTCCGGCCCCATGCGGCTGAGGGCCTTGAGCAACTCCTGTTCACGCAACTCGTCCATGGTGCGCCGCAGCCGGTTCAGAACAGGAACGGCTTCCAGTCCGTCCCACCAGACGAGAAAGTCCTCCGCATCCTGGCGCAGGAGCGCCTCGGCCACCCTGGCCGTGGCCTGGCGGGCCAGCCTGTTGCGGGCCACCACTTCCTCCAGGTCGTCCACGTCGTAGGCCGCCACCCCGTCCACAGCCGCCACGTCGGCGGTGACGTTGCGGGGCACGCCAATGTCGAAAAGCTTGAGGCGGCGGATGGGCGCCACCCGCTCCAGCCGTGATCGGGTGAGCATGGGGGTGGTGGCTGCCGTGCTGGTGAACACCATGGAAGCCCTTCGCAGTTCTTCATCCAACTGCTCCAGGCCCACACAACGGATGGCCAGTTGGGGAAAGTCCCTGGCCAGGGCTTCCGCCCGGGCCGTGGTTCTGTTCACCAGGGTGAGGGCTGTGCAGCCCTTCGCCGCCAGGTGCTGCACCAGCAACCGCCCCATCCGGCCGCAGCCCACCACGGCAACGGCCTCCTCCCCAAGACCGACAGGGTGCTGTGTACCCCGCTCCTGGGCGCATTTGAGCTGGGCCAGTTCCACCGCTGCGCTGCTGATGGAGACGGCTCCTTTGCCCAGCTTGGTTTCACTGCGCACCCGCTTGCCGGTGCTGACTGCCTGGTTCAGCAGTCGCCCCAGAATGGGACCGGTGGACTTGTGTTCCTGTCCCAGGCGCGCCATTTTCTTCACCTGCGCCAGGATTTGCCCTTCCCCCAGCACCAGGCTGTCGAGGCCGGCGGCAACCCTCAGCAGGTGGTCAATGGCCTCGGCGTGATGAAGGTCAAACAGATGGGGCTTCAACTCCGTGGTGGGCAGGCCGCTGTGGTCGCTGAGGAAGCGCACCATGGCGGCGATGCCCGCGTCAGCCTGGCGAAGGAGGGTATAGATCTCCAGCCTGTTGCAGGTGCTGAGAATGGATGCCTCCTGCACCTCCTGGACCGCCATCAAGCTCCTCAGGGAACCGGGCAATGTCTCGTCCGTGATGCTGAGCCGCTCCCGCACCTCCACTGGCGCGGTGCGATGGCTGAGGCCAATGACGGCAATGTGCATGGGAGGAGGATGGGCGGAGGGCGCCGGCGGCTCAGCGCAACGACACCTTGGTGGCGCCCGCTTTGATGTGGACCGTGTTGGTGAAACGGGCTGTTTGATCCAGGGAGGAAATCACCAGGCTGCTGGTGCGGGTGCAGTCCGGCTCAAACTTCACCCCATGGAACAGGAGACCATCGGTAATGCCGCTGGCAGCAAAGACTACATTCCGGCCACTGGCCAGTTCCTCCGCCCCATAGACCCGGTCGGGATCCGTAATGCCCATTTCCGCCAGTCGCGCCAGATTGCCCTCCCTGGTGAGGTTGGCCCACTCTTTGGTCATGGCGATTGCCGGGTCATAGACCAGTTGCCCCTGGAAGTGCCCCCCCAGACAGCGCAACGCCGCTGCGGAGATCACACCCTCGGGCGCCGCGCCGATGCCCATGAGGCAGTGGGCGCCGGTGCCCTCGAAGCCACAAGCAATGGCGGCGCTCACGTCCCCGTCGCTGATGGGTTTCACGCGGGCGCCGGCACTCCGGATCTCGGCGATCAGGTTTTTGTGGCGGGTGCGGTCCATCACCACCACCACCAACTCGTCAATGGCCAACCCCAGGCAGTCCGCCAGGATCTTGAGGTTGTCCGTGGGGGACTTGCGGATATCCACTTTGCCCCTGGCGGCTGGCGGCGCCGCCAGCTTGTTCATATAGAAGTCCGGCGCGTTGAACAGGCCGCCACGGTCACTGGCGGCCAGAACCGCCATGGAGCCGGGCTGGGCGTTGGCGCAAAGATTGGTGCCTTCACAGGGATCAACGGCGAAGTCCACACCGGGACCATGGCCACTGCCCACCTCCTCGCCGATATACAGCATGGGGGCTTCATCCCGTTCCCCCTCGCCGATCACAATGCGGCCCTCCATGGGAATGGAGCCCATGCGCTTGCGCATGGCTTCCACGGCAGCGGCATCCGCATCGTTTTTGCGTCCCTGACCGGTGAGCTGGGCCGACGCGATGGCCGCCTGTTCGACGACTTCCAGCAGTTCCTGAATCAGGTTGCGGTCCACGGATTTTTAAGCAAAGGTCTGATGCACGCCTCCATGACGGAGGTCGAAGCGCAGGGAAGTCTATCAGTGCCCCAGGCTGTCTCGGGATCGAGGTCAAATGCCACAACCGCCGGTATAGGCTGAAGTATCAGCCCAACCCACTTCGGCAGCGCCATGTCTCCCAAGCCCCTTGTGATTGCCCCGTCGATCCTTTCGGCTGACTTTGCGCGACTGGGGGACGAAGTGAGGGCTGTGGACCAGGCCGGGGCGGATTGGATCCACGTGGACGTGATGGATGGGCGCTTTGTGCCCAATCTCACCATTGGCCCGCTGGTGGTGGCCGCCCTGCGCCCGGTGACGGAAAAGCCCCTGGACGTTCACCTGATGATCGTGGAGCCGGAGAAGTATGTCCCGGACTTCGCCCAGGCGGGGGCCGATCACATCTACGTGCAAGTGGAGGCCTGCCCCCACCTTCATCGCAACCTTGCCCAGATCAAGGACCTGGGCAAGAAAGCGGGCGCCGTGCTCAACCCCGGCACCTCCCTCAGCACCCTGGAGTACTGCCTTGAACTCTGCGACATGGTGCTGATCATGTCCGTGAACCCCGGTTTTGGCGGGCAGAGCTTCATCCCTTCGGCCCTGGACAAGATCCGCACCCTGCGCCACATGTGCGACGAGCGGGGTCTGGATCCCTGGATTGAGGTGGATGGCGGCGTCAAGGCCAGCAATGCCTGGAGCGTCATTGATGCCGGCGCCAACGCCTTGGTGGCGGGCTCGGCAGTGTTCGGGGCGGCGGACTACGCCACCGCCATTGACGGCATCCGCAACAGCCGCAACCCCGCTATGGCCGCAGTCTGATCCAGCTCCTGAGCCGGGCAGGGTGTTCAGAGTTCGAGAATGGCCTGGAACACGCAGGCCAATTGGTTCTTTTCGGTGAACGCTTGCAGATCCTCCAGGGTGCGGGGTGGCTGGTCAAGAGAATCCAGTCGTTGCTGCAGACATCGGCACGATCCCTGGGCCACCGCGCCCGGAGCCCCCTGGCGGCGGGCCTCGGCCTGGCAGAGCTGCTGGTAGACCTTCGTGGACTTCAATGCCATGGCAGGATCTGCCACGGCAATCACTGTGGAAAGTCCCATAATTGCACCCACCGCCGCGGCGGTGGTCAGGAGCCAAGAAACCATCCGTAGCTATGAAGGCCAACGCCAAGAAGATTGACACCGATGTAACAGATCACCACCACCACGAATCCGGAGGCGGCCAGTGCCGCTGAGCGACGACCATGCCAGCCCCGGTTCAGGCGGGTGTGCAGATAGGCGGCATACACCAGCCAACAGATGAGTGCCCAGGTTTCCTTGGGATCCCAGCTCCACCAACTGCCCCAAGCCTCGTTGGCCCATACCGCGCCACTGATGATGCCAATGGAGAGAAGGAGAAAGCCAACGGTGATGGTGCGGTAGCTCAGGTTGTCCAGGCGCTCGGCCTGGCTGAAGGTTTCGCTGGCGAGACCGGTGGAATTGTCCCCCATGGCCATGGTGGGCGTACGAAAGCCGCCACTGCCGATGGAACTTCCCCGAATGGCCACGGCTTGATCCCGGTTCGCCAGCAGCACGCCCACCGCCAGGGCGGATCCCACCAGCAGCGCCCCGTAGCTGGCCATGATCACGCTCACATGCATCACCAGCCAACTGGAGCGCAGGGCCGGCACCAGGGAATTGGCCGTCTGCAGGGACGAGGGCAAGGCAAAGGACGCAAAAGCCAAGGTCCCCAGGGCCAGGGGTGTGGTCAATGCGGGAATCCAGGCGTGGTGGGAGATGCGCATCAGCAGCAACTGGGTAAAGCTGGCGCACCAACTGAGGAAGCACAGCGACTCGTAGAGGTTGCTCACCGGAAAATGACCTGTGTCCATCCAGCGGCGCAGCAACAACGCCGCCAGGAACAGGTTGGCGATCGCCACAAGGGCGGTGCTCAACTGCCGGGAACGGTTGCCTGCCATGAGCCCCCAGAACGCTGCAGGCAAGGCCGCCAGAAACAATACCAGGGCTCCCAACCCCAGGACTGCGGTGAGGTCGGTCGGTGTCAATAGAGGGATGGGCATCACCGATGCCTTATGAGAGCCTTCAGGTTAGATTGACTTCCTCCCCGCCCTGAGAGGGCCGGGCTTCCTGCTCGGATTCGCTGATTGCCTCCTCCTTCAGGCGGGTTCCTCCTTCACGGCCAAGTGCGGGCAAGCCCGTCTTGCCTTCGGCTCCACAGGCGTTTAACGACGCGGCGCCCCCCGCCCCGTCGGTTGGTGCTGAAGCGCGCTGAAAGCTTGGTTTTCAGGCCAGTCCTCCGGGCGCAGCACCTTTTCAGGGGATGGGTCCTGGGCCTGGGCAGAGTTCAGTTGGGCCTGCAGAAGGGGAATGAGCCGCTCCAGGGCGATGCTGCGACTGGCTTTCAGCAGCAGATGATCACCGGGCTTCAACCATGCCAGCAGATGGTCCAGGGCGGCCCGGGGCTCACTCACCTGCACCACCGGCAGTGTCCGGCCTGCACCAGCCACCAAAGCATCTCCAAGAGGACCGTCGTCCACCACCACCAGCCCGTCAAACCCTCGCCGGCCCACATGCCGGCCAATGCGCTGATGCCAGTCCTGGCCAAAGGATCCCAACTCCAGCATGGGGCCCAACACGGCAAAGTGTCGCCCCTGCTGTTCCGCCACCATGTCCGTGGTGGCCAGCACAGCCTCCGGAGAGGCGTTGTAGGTCTCATCCCAGAGGGTGACAGGGCCCAGCAGCAGTTGACGGGCACGGCCCCCTGGAAGTCGCACCTGGTCCAGGTGACGGTTCTCGGGCATAGCGCCCAAATGCTCTGCGCACGCCAGGGCCAGCATCAGGTTGCGGGCCTGGTGGGTCCCCGGCAGGGGCAGACGCCAACAGCGTCCCCCCAGACGCAGCTCATTCCCCTTCAGTTGGCCATACCGGTCCGCCGGGGGTAGATCGGAGGGGAAGATGTCACTCCTCAAGGCCACCCGATGGACCGGGCCCTGCCAACTGGCCGCCAGGCTGGCTTCCAGGAGGCGATCCCCGGCCGGGACCACCACCAGCCCTGTACTGCTCAGAGCCGTGGTGATCTCGCATTTGGCGGAGGCGATGGCCTCGCGGCTGCCAAGACGGCCGATGTGGGCTGAACCGATGTTGGTAATCACCGCCAGATCCGGTTCTGCGCAACGGCTCAGTTCAGCGATTTCTCCCGGTCCCCGCATGGCCATCTCCACCACCATGGCGGCCACGGTTTCATCCGCCGTCAGGATGGTGCGGGGGACGCCAATCCCGTTGTTTTCATTCTCCTGGCTGGCATGGATGATGCCCAGGGGCGCCAACAGGGCTTTGATCAGTTCTCGCGTCGTGGTTTTGCCCGCGGATCCCGTCACCGCCACCAGGGGCAAGCCCAACTGCCGGCGCCAGGCCCGGGCAAGATTCTGGTGGGCTTGGTGGGTGTCCGCCACCGGCAGCAGGGGCAGGGGCGGATGACGGGGGGCCGCCGTGGCGTCCACAATGGCGGCGCAAGCCCCTCGCGCCGCCGCTGCCGTCAGGTAGTCATGGCCGTCAAAGCTCTCGCCCCGGAGCGCCAGGAACAACTCCCCGGGCCGCAACCGTCGGCTATCGGTGCTGATGCCCCGGCCGGGACTCCGGAGGGAGGAGACCGGGGAGATGGGGCAGCCCAGAATCCGGGCACAGTCTGCTGGGGAGAATGAGCAGGGCACGACCAATCAAAACCACGACCACGCTAACGAGCCGGGGTGCGGGTGGCCAGACCCTGGCTGTCGCCGGGTGACTGCAGAAGCAATGCCGCCAGTTCCAGATCAAAGCGGGTGGTGATTTTGAAATTCCGAGGGCTACCCGTCTCAACCGCCACGGGCCAACCCAAAGCTTCAAACAGGGCCGCATCATCCGTCACCGTCAGTTGGCGCTCACGTGCCAGCCGGTGGGCCTGGCGCAACTGGTCCACAGGGAAGCCCTGGGGTGTCTGGGCGGCCCAGAGCCGGGAGCGATCAATGGTGTCCTGCACCTGCTGATTCGAGGACACCCGCTTGATGGTGTCTGTAACAGGGATCGCGGCAATCACGGCGCCACGGTGGACAACCGCGTCCCCACAGCGATCAAAAAGCTGGGGCGCAACCAGGCAACGGGCCCCGTCATGGATCAGCACATGGCGAGCATCGGCAGGGAGGCC
>NZ_JENA01000038.1 GCF_000586015.1 Candidatus Synechococcus spongiarum SH4
GTTGTGACGTCCTGGCCGAACCCCGTTTCCGAGTCCGAGTTGAGACGGTCAACATGGAGGTGGCCGAAAGCCACTTCCGAGAGTGGCTGGAACGGGTTATCGAGAGTGGCCTCAGCGCGTGGGGAGAGAATGTGTAGGCTAAAATGATCTTGCTGGTTTGGGCTGCTTTTGAGACGAGCATCCCTGGCCTCGGCCTTTACCACCTCCACCAGGGTGGTTTTGCCGATGCCGGGCCTGCCGGCCACCGCCTGGCGGGAGCCGGTCAGGCTGCCCTCGATCCGAATCAGCAGCTTCTGCAACTCCCGTTGCCGACCGACAAAGAGAGAAAGGGGGGTATTCCGGGCGTTCCGGCTGAGGCTATCCTGGAAATAGGGGGAACCGCGGAGGTTGTAAGCCTGCCAGGAATGGGGACAATGGGTCATGGCATTTGGCAGGGGTGTCCTCAGCAGGGTACCGATGCAACATGGTCCTTGTTGGGGTATGTGTTGGAGTAGACAGGACATGCGTCTTGCAGAAACGCGATGATTGAGCGGAAACGTCTTCTGCTTGGATTCATCCACCACGCTGGCGAGGGCCTCACCAGGGGGCAGCTCATGGGTTGGCTGTTTTTGCTGCGGCAGGAGCAGCCCCAAGCCTTGGGGTCATCAACCTTCTACGACTTTGTGCCCCACAGGTCGGGTCCCCACTCCTTTCAAGCGTGCCGTGACGTCAGGGGGCTACAAGAGGCAAGCTTGTTGACCGGAGATCACCCGGATCAACTGTCAATTGCTCCATCAGAGCGTGCCCATGTGAGCCGTGTGGTTCAAACGCTGCCCCATCGCGCTGCCAAGGGTGTTGAGGCAGTCCTGCGAGCCTACGGCGGGACGCCGCCGGATCAACTCTCCCATGACGTGAGCCGGCGCTATCCGTGGTATGGCCAGGGGACAGACTGGCCAGTGACGCCAGCGCAACCGGCAATCTACACCGTTGGCTACGAAGGTCGCACCATTGACGGTTTCCTGAACCACTTGATCGGCTCCGGCATTCGCCAACTGATTGACGTCCGCAAGAATGCCCTGTCTCGCAAGTATGGTTTTGGGGGCAGGACCACGGCCCGGCTCTGTGCTGAAGTGGGTATTGCCTACGTCCATGTGCCGGCCCTGGGAATCCCCAGCACAATGCGGATGGACTTGTCCTCCGTGACCACCTATGAACGCCTTTTTGACCTGTACGAAGCCACGATCCTTCCCGGTGCTGACGACAGCATGGCCTCCGTAGCAGATCTATGCACCCGGAAGCCATCAGCGCTGATGTGCCTTGAAGCATCTGCCAGCCAGTGCCACCGTGGCCGCCTTGCCCTCCGTCTTGCCCCTGCATCCGGGCTGGCTGTGAAGCACCTTTGAGCACGACCCATGGAACAGGCCCGCGAGGAGAGGATTCTTGTCACCGTCAAGACCTATCCGACGCTTTCACGGACGTACGGCGAGACCGTCTGCACAGCCGGGGTGCGTGAAGACGGCTCCTGGGTGCGTCTTTACCCCGTGCCGTTCCGACGTTTGGATGAAGAGGAGCAATACAGCAAGTACGATTGGCTGACCTGCCGCGTGATCCGTAACACCAAGGATTCGCGCCTGGAGACATTCCGTCCCCTTGACCAGAGCAAATTGCGGGTTATTGGCCATATGGACACAGGGGATCAGTGGCGAGAGCGGCGTAACATTCTTTTGAGGAAAGCCCGTGTGTGGACGCGATTAGAAGAGCTTATTGCTGCAGCCAAGGCGAATGAAGCCTCGCTTGCAGTGTTCAAGCCTGCACAGGTGGTGGATTTTATCTGGGAACTCGAGGAGGACCGGGAGTGGGATATCAACAAAGTTCGCCAGATGCGTGAGGCCACCGGTCAGTATGACCTGTTTGACGACAATACCTGGCGCAAGACTTTCCAAATCGTTCAGAAACTTCCCTACAGATTCTTCTACAAATTCAAGGACGCCAACGGGCGCATCAGCAAGCTACGGGTCTTGGATTGGGAACTGGGAGCCTTGTTCTGGAACTGTCGACGGCGGGCAGGCGGCAGAGAGTCCGATGAACCGGAAGCCCTCGTCAAGGTAAAAGAGAAGTATCTCAACGCCTTCCTATCGACCGACTTGCACTTCTTCCTGGGCACAACTTTGGAGTGGCACTTTCGTGGACTGAATCCTTGGTTCATTGTTGGTGTGTTGCCGATACCACCGGAGCCGCCAGAGAGCCAACTGGGTTTTCTCTGAACCATGCCTGCAGAGCATCCACGCTAGATGGCCATGACCTTGCGCCAGGGCATGACCCAGCAGGTTGTGGAGCACCCTCAACCCATCGTCATCAGGTAGGATAGGGCCATGACAGTATCTCCTCCCCCCCCAGGTAGAGCCCCCGTCGCCAGGGGTGAAGCAGCCTACCCCCCTTGCGCGGGAAGCCGGGACGGTAACGACCTACCCTACCGCGGTGCTGGCCAACGACTGGCTGAGACCGGCCGTGGTCCTGGGCGTCCTGGCGTTGCTGCTGGCGGCCTTTCATGGGGTGCGGCAGGAGATCAAGGACGTGCGGCAGGAGATTCAGGGTGTGCGGCTGGAGTTCAAGGCTGATCTTCAAGCCGTGGAAACCAGGTTGCGGGCGGACAATAGGGCTGTGGAAGAAAAGCTGGACTGGGTGCTGGAAACCCTCCGGCAGCCCTGACGTCTGGCGACCTGGTTTCCGTAGCGCCGCACCACCGGACAGGGGCGGGCTTAGAACTGGCCTACACATGGCGTGGCGATCACCATGGGCGAAGCGGAATCCCTGGTTTCCCAGGCGGAGTTGTTGCGGCATTGGAGTGTGTTGTCCAGGACAGTGAACCTCCATCTGGTGTTCCTGGGGATCACGGCGCAGTGGCAGGGACAGCAGCAACTTCAATCCCCAGGCCCATGAGAAGTGCCGGAGGTGGAGGTGGCGCCTGCACAGAGGAGCCCAGCCACGAGAGGATGCCCCAGCGGTTGACCACGCCGGCAATGGCGCTGCTGGAACGCTTGGCGCCGTCCCCTGAAGCGGATCGGCTGGAACGGTCACGGCGGCTGGCTGGTGCTGAGGGCCTGGTGCTCACCAACAGGGAGCTAAGGGCTGTTGAAAAAGTCCTCAAGAATGGTTACTTTCCTGTCGGTGCGTAACAGAATCTGGTGCCAGATGTCCTCTACTGTCCTCTCTTCACCCACGCTCCTATGCCCAGTCTAGTTCTACATCGGTTGTCTCCTGTCTTCCCTAAACTACTGGGGCCGCTGGCTGTTCTGATGGCTGTTTGCGCGGCCACGATCCATCCCACCCAAGTCCAGCAGCTCATACGACCTGTGCCCCGTCACGGTCTTTGTCCCACGGGCTATGCTGCCTCCGGTAGTTACTGCCTTCCCACCAAGGACGGCAGAATCCGTGGCGCTATTGTGAAAGTAGGCCATAGCTGTCCACAAGGCTTTACGGCTTGGGGCAATTACTGCCTCAGCGCGTCCAGCAATCAGCGGGAGGCCGTGCAGAAGATTGGCGACACCTGTCCCCAAGGTTGGTATGCCTCTCAGGACTACTGCATGGTTGCTACAGGCAACAAGCGTCGCGAAGTAATCGTACGGGTGGGGAGAGATTGTCCCCAAGGTTTTGCGCCTTTGGGGGATTACTGCCTCGGTTCCTCCAACCAGGAGCGGGAGGTGATTCTGAGAACCGGCCACCTTTGCCCATTGGGATGGTCCAAGTTTGGCGCTTATTGTCTCCAGGTGGCGAAGTAATCTGGCCATGCTTTTGGTGAAAGGCCCCTCTGCCCAATTTTGCCCTATTGCCGCCAATGTCGCGCCCCCTGCACCGGTCAATGCGGGGCAACGCTGAAAGCACATGCCCTACGGGAGAGCACAGGAATGTTCTGCTCAATTTGCCGAAGAGGATCGTGGGAGCAGAACGCTTGGCTATGGGGAACGGCAAGGAGAGTCTACTGGCGGGCCTTGGTTGGCAGTGCGCACACCGGAGCGACAGAAGGAGAGAGGTGTTGTTGCCCTGCCGGTGCAGCCAAGCACGGTTTCTCTGTGGGATACCCTCTGACCATGAGAAAGTCAGTTCTGGAGAGGATTTTGCTCAGTTTTTGAGGTGCTCGGCAAAGATTGAAGCTACTTGTTCGACTGTCGCACTTGTCTGTAAGCCTCCTTCAGGCTTAGAGTGGACACGCAGTCCTTCAGAGGCCACGTATGACGCAAGAGAAGTCCAGCCAGAACCCGCTGCTTCAGGCCGCGGCCAGGGGTGAATTGGAGACGGTCCAAACCTTGCTCACGGCAGGAGGTGATCCTAATGTCAGGAATGATCTTGGCCAGACTCCGCTGCACTGGGCAGTGGGGGGCAGCCATATGGATGTAGCCAACGCTTTGCTCAAGGCAGGGGCTGATCCTGGTGCTAGAGACAATGACGGCCAGACTCCGTTGCACGTGGCAGTCAGGAAGGGTGAAATGGAGATTTTCAACATCTTGCTCAAGGCAGGGGCTGATCCTGATGCCGTCAACAATGCTGGTCAGAACACATCACATGTGACGTCTAAGAGTGGTCATGAAGAAGTGCCTAACGTTTTGACCAAGGCGGGGACCGATCCTCAAGCCATCCCCCTTGCTGGTCAAGCCCCACTACATCTTGCGGATCTGCAGAGTCCACAGACGAGTGTTAATTTAGATCTCACTACCGTGACATCCAAGGCATCTAAAACGATTCCTCCAAGGAGCAATAGAAATCTTATCGCAGAAGCAGCTTGTAATCTTATTCGTGACGACTCGCTGCGACGGAAAGGGTCTACTATGAACTCTAAAGATGATTCCCACTGGCCACTGGCCCAAAGACTATTGTATAGGGCAGTTTTTGCAGGTCATACAGATCTCGTCAAAGCCCTTATCGAGGAAGGAACTTCATGTGACAAAATGGTAAAAGAAGTCTTCTATCTTTGGCGTGCGATCTCCCAGTTGGAGGAGTCTAATTTTTATCTTATTTTTGATTATCCTGATAAAAATAAAATTGAGCCTCGATCTTTATGTAGTATGTCTTCACTACATTGTGCAGCTCTGGCAGGTCACATAGACATTGTTAATATACTTATCAAAGTATCAGGAGATACTCTTAATAAAAAAATGAGCCCTTGTTCTTGGTCTCCATTACACTTTGCAGCTAGAACGAATCATGCAGATGTAGCTAGCGCTCTGATTCAAGCAGGGGCTGAGCTTGAAAGCAAAGACTCAGGAGAAGCAACCCCACTTTGCCTGGCCCTTAGGTACTCCAATGAAGAAGTCGCCAGCGTCCTTATCCTAGCAGGGGCTGACATCAATGCAGTGCCTGACTCGAAACGATGGGAATCTGCGACTAGGGACTATTAACCGTCGGGATATGCAATGCGCCTTGCCTTGAAACATCCTCTTCAGCCGAGGCGTTGCTCCTCTGTGAAGAATGCTAAAGTACTGCGGCGACGAGTGATAGCAGCAACAATGAGTACAGCAGTTCTTGTTATTCATCCCCAGTTCAATCACCTTCACTTCCTTGCCCTGGGACAGCGCCAGCTCATCACGACACGAGAAAGCCAATCGTGAAGCTGCTCCTGAGTCACGTCCCTGACTTCCCGAGCAAAACCGATAACATCCGATCTCCATGTCTACGAATCACGACTTGAGCCTTCATGGAAGCTCTTGGGATGCTAGGATTCATGCAGTTGCTCAAAGGTCATTGACGGCCCAAGAAGACCAGTCCAAGAGTTCGCTGCTTCTGGCCGCGGCCAGGGGTGAATTGGAGACGGTCCAAACCTTGCTCACGGCAGGAGGTGATCCTAATGTCAGGAATGATCTTGGCCAGACTCCGCTGCACTGGGCAGTGGGAGGTGGCCATGCAGATGTATGTAGCGCTCTGCTCAAGACAGGGGCTGACCCTGGCGCCAGAGACAACGACGGTCAGACCCCGTTGCACGTGGCAGCCAGGAAAGGTGAGTTGGAGATCGTCAAGGTCTTGCTCAAGGCAGGGGCTGATCCTCATGCTAGAGATAACGATGGTCTGACATCACGACAATGGGCTACTAGAAATGGTCATGAGAATATAGTCAATTCTCCTCTGCTTGATGCAGATACTGATCCTAATGCTACGAATAATCTTGATCAAGTTTCACCAGATATAGCAGTCCTACAGAGTTCCCAAGCGAATGTTAATTTAGATCTTCCTATCATGACATCTAAGACAGATTCTGCAAAGAGCAGTAAAGCTCTTATCGCAGAAGCTACCTGCTGTTTAATTCATGAAAACAAAGAAATGCCACCCTTGCCTGGTAGGAATTCTCCTGAAACAAAAGAATCTACAATTAAGTTATTCAATTTTATGACAGAAAACAAAGAAAATAAGAAAATTTTAGAGCTTGTCAAAGAAAATAGAATTCAAGCAGCCCTAAATCTTGTTAGGAGCAGCAAAAATGCAAAAAATAAATCTGATGAACTATTTTTATTTTGGCGTCGTGATAAGACTGAATCTAGCTGGTCACTGAGCCAAAAACTACTGTACAGGGCAACTTTTGCAGGCCACACAGAGCTTGTAAAAGCTCTTATCGAGGAAGGGACTCCATGTAAAGAGATGCAATTGGTATCTTTATATTATTGGCATGTTAATTGCCAGTTAGAGGAATCTAGTCTTCCCAAATATTCCATGAGTTTTCCTAATTCAGATGCAAAGATTCGGACCGAAGCTTATTGTCAACTTTATGGTATTGATACCGAGACAAACATATTCATGTCTCCATTACATTGTGCAGCTCTAGCAGGTCATATACATGTTGTTAATATTCTTATCCAAGTAGCAGAAGATACTCTCAATAGGAAAACGAACCCTTATTCTTGGTCTCCATTACACTGTGCAGCTAGAAAGAATCATGCAGATGTAGCTAGCGCTCTTATTCAAGCAGGGGCTGATCTTGAAAGCAAAGACTCAGGAGAAGAAACCCCACTTTGCCTGGCCCTTAGGCACTGCAATGAAGAAGTCGCCAGCGTCCTTATCCAAGCAGGGGCTGACATGAATGCGATACCTCATATTGAATGCCGATGTCCCTAAAAGGCCTGAAAGGTCCAAGGCGAGATCACAGACCACTTCAACTTCCCTGTTTCAGGAAAGATGATCCATCACTTTATCCATCTTTCAGTTGTCACTATCCAAGAGCGCGGGCAGGACTTTTCCTACTGAGTTACATTCAATAACTGACAAGCTAGCCTGTGGAACGCTTCACGGGCTTCATTAAAATCTACAAGCTGACCCCATACCAGTTCGTTTACAAAAACTTTATAAAAGACTTCCAACTTTGATGGATTTGTGTGTAAATACCTCAAGGCATGACTGAGCCTTTGTATAGCATTTTCAGCAAAATCTCTGTCTTTACTGCCAAATTGATCTCGATCAAATTTAATAATCTTTTGAAATAAATGCTGGAGTTCACTTGTTACCTGTCTTGCAGTTGATTTGTTCTGCAATATCTGATGTACGTCATACAGATGGCGCACTAGCCGCTTATCTTCTGGGCTATGCTCCTCGTTGAGCAAGTTGTTTTCCGACCAGCTTGCCGTACGACGCAAGAAGGCAACCACTTTCTCCACCAGTGTCTCCTTATAATCCAAAGCATGGCAGAGGATTAGCGGTTCTTCACGTTCTGGAACCACCTCGCTCAACAGTGATTTCACATGGACTTCCTCTGGCTCCAGGTATGTAGTAGTGCGGGCGATAAAATCCAGCTTGATTTCAGGTCGCAGCGCCATCATCTCGGGAAAGCGAGACGCATAACCCAGCGGAAAGTGGAAATAGCGGTTCTCATTACGGGGATCAGGCGAGCCTACATTAAACCCTTCTCCGCTCAGGTGTTGAGTCAGATCCTGGCGCAACTTGCCCAGCTTCCTACGGCACTGGCTGCGACTCAGAGCTTGCGGCACGATGACCTTGAAGTCAACATCCTCTGACATTCTGTCGATAAGTTTATACCCCTTAGATAATGATGTGCCACCACAAAATACAATAGAGAATTTTTCCCAGTTGAAATCTTGAAGCAGACCCAGGGTCTTGGTGATCAGTAAATCTTTCTCAAGGATTGCAGGTCGAAGTTCACTCAAGCCGGTTCGACTAACTTCAACAATCATCTCGTAATCGTCATTAGTAATAGAAATCATGTGTTTTCTGTCTCCTATGAGAATGTAAATCAATTCTCGTACTCTACAACACCCTTGCCCACTTGCAGCCGTCTTGTGACGCGGAGAGGGCTCGTGTCGAAAGTGGTACGCCAAGGCACCTGGGTTGTGAGTCCGGCGTTGTAGAGCCGCTGCGCTTTACCCTGCTTCCAGGCAATGCCGAGGCGGTCCAACGTTTCAGCAGCCAGAACTTCAAGGGGTTGCCTGGGTGCAGGCTGACCCGAGAGGCGGGATGGTGTTGCCTTGGCGTAGACCCCCATGCCGATGCGCACCAGCTTGCCATCCTCCACCAGTTGCTTCAAGCCGCGGCTCACCTGGGACGCACTGCCCAGATCGAGCAAGTCACGGCGGAGCACCACCTCACCTTGACGCGCAGCAACCGAGCGCCGCAGCCGCTCCCGCATCGTCGCAGATCTTGTGCGTCGCTTGCCCATAGCGGATGCCATTGGTCTTGGCCAACTCTTGTCAAGCTACCATCTCCCCAGCCCAGCCTTCAGCCCCCTCACCCCTCCATATCCCCCACCTCCTTCAACGCCGCCGCCGTCAGCACCTCATGGCCGCCTGCCGTCACCGCCACGTCGTCTTCAATGCGGATGCCGATCCCTTGCCAGTTCTCGGGGATGGGGGGTTGCCCCTCCGGGACGGGCAGCCGGTTGCTGAGGTACAGACCCGGTTCTACGGTGAGCACCATGCCCGGCTCCAGGGCGGTGTGGTGATCCCCCAGGCGGGAGGCCCCCATGTCGTGAACGTCCAACCCCAGCCAGTGGCCGGTGCGGTGGGGATAGATGTGGCGATAGTCATGGCCGGTGAGGATGGCCTCCCGGTCCCCCTGGAGAAGACCCAGATCCAATAGCCCGTCCACCAGCACTTCCACGGCGGCGTTATGCGCCTTGGCGGAACTGCTCCCCGGCTGCACGGCGGCAATGGCCTGGCGCTGGGCGCTGAGCACCAGTTCATACAGGGCCCGCTGCTCGCCGCTGAATTGGCCGTTGATGGGGAAGGTGCGGGTGATGTCGGCGTTGTAGTAGTCCATCAGGCTGCAACCGGCATCAATGAGCAGCAGGTCCCCGTCCCGCAAAGGGTCCTGGTTGTTGGTGTAGTGGAGGATGCAGGCGTTGTCTCCCCCCGCCACAATGGAGGGGTAGGCGGGTTGACGGGCCCCAGCCTTGCGGAAATGGCCCTCCACCAGGGCCTCGATCTGGTATTCCCCCATTCCGGCCCGGACGGCCTGGCGGGCCTGTTCATGGGCGGCGCAACTGATGCGGGCCGCTTCCCTCATGCGCTCCAGTTCCCCGGGCTCCTTGCGGAGGCGCATGGCATGGATGGCGGCGCTGGCGTCGAAGAGGCTGGCGCTGGGTCCCCCATGCCGCTGGCCCCGCTCCAGTTGTTGCGCCCACACCCTCAACACCAGCGGCTCCACGTGGGGATGGCGACCCACGCGGAAGCCGATGCGGCGGGCGCCGTGGAGATAGCCGTCCAGCCGTTCGGCAAGCTCCCCGATGGGATGGGCCGCCTCGGCGCCGAAGTGCTCCATGGCGCCCTCGGCGCCCCAGCGGTGGCCGTTCCACACTTCGGCGGTGGCATCCCGTGGCTCCACAAACAATACGAAGCGGGGATCCCGAGGGCCGCCGGCGCCGTGGCCACGGAGCACCGCCACGGCATTGGCCTCGTCCAGGCCGCACAGATAGAAGAAATCGCTGTCCTGGCGGAAGCGATGGTGAACGTCGGCGTGGTGGGTCACCAAGTGGGCGGCGGGCAGCACCACTGCCGCGTCCTCCAGACTGGCCAGGAGGCGCTGGCGCCGTTGGGCATGGGCGGCATGATTCGGATGGGAATTCACGGTGTGCAGGCGGGGAGGGAAACGGTTAAATAAAGACGTGTGCCAGGCGCCGTGTGATCAGAATCAATTCATCCGCGGCGAGAACAGGAGAGGGGATGGCCAGTCTGAGGTGGGGACGGTGAATGCCTTGAGCGGACTTCTCCTGTTGGCGGTGGCGCTCCTGCTGGGGTCCGCCTTTTGTTCCGGCAGTGAAGCAGCCATTATGACCACCACCCCCCTCCAGGTGCAGAACCTTTGCCGCCGGGGCGTACCGGGGGCCAACAGCCTCAAACGACTGCGGCTTCAGTTGGGGCGGACGCTGGCGGCTGTGGTGGTGACGAACAACATGTTCAATATCTTTGGCAGTATCATGCTGGGAAGCCTTGCCGGCTGGGTGATTGTGGAGCAACTGACGTTGCCGAACCAGTGGGTGGCGGTCTTTTCCACCCTGTTCACCTTGCTGGTGATTGTGGTGGGGGAAATCCTGCCCAAGGCGCTGGGGTCCCGCTTCAACGTGCAGGTGTCCCTGGTTGTGGCCCCCATCCTCCTGCAACTGACCCGT
>NZ_JENA01000039.1 GCF_000586015.1 Candidatus Synechococcus spongiarum SH4
CCGTGGCGGTCTTCGGTCTGGGGGATTCCGGGAGTTATACAGACAACTTCTGCGACGCCATGGAGGAACTGCACAGCTTCTTCAAGCAGGCCGGCGCCACGATGGTGGGTTATGTGGACAAAAGTGACTATACGTTTGAAGAGTCCAAAAGCGTAGTGGGAGAACAGTTCTGTGGCTTGGCCCTTGACGAGGACAGCGAATCCGACATGACGGATGATCGCCTCGCCAAGTGGGCCGAACAGCTCAAACAGGAGATTCCGGGACTGTGAGGTCAAGCGCTCTCTAGGCCACGCTCCAGTCTTGATTTCCGGATTGGGGTAAGTTTGTTCCATGGCCTGCACACAGAACGCTCATCCTCTTCCGAGGGTGGGCGTTCTGTTGATTGATCCGTTTGCTTCCCCCAGGGGAAAACCACCTGACCAATGCCTGGTGATCAGGCAGTCTCACCGGTCGGGTAAAAGTGGAAATTATTCCGTCATCACCCCTTCGATGCCAGAATTGGGCAATTTCATAGCTACTGTGGCGCAAGAGAACCATCCAGGTCCCATGCACAACAGGCGCCTCCAGCAGCTACTGCCGTTTACGCCTTTGTTACTTTTACCCCTACTTCTCTGGAACTTCTTTGACGCCAGTCAACAAAGTCTTCTTCCCTGGGATGAAGGCTTGTATATGGAGCGAGCCCGTCTCTTCCTTGATCAGCATGAACCATGGACGCCGTTTTCCCAGGCACACCACAAAACACCAGGCCACTATTGGATTGTGGCCCTATCAATGGGGCTTTTCGGTGTTAGCGATATTGCCGCCAGATTTCCTTTTATCTTGCTGGCTTTACTCTCTGCCTGGCTTGTTTATGGGATTGGCTCCCTGATTCTGAGCCGTCGCGCTGGCGCCATGGCCAGCCTCATTCTGGGAACATCATATCTTTGGGCAGTCCACAGCCGTACGATCAGCCCCAACATGGCGTATATCAGTCTTTTCCTGGGTGGGGTCTTGCTGCTTCTGCAAGAGTTGGTGAAACCTGCACGGTCTTCAGCAAAGTTCTGCCGCTGGCGGCTCTATTTTGTAGGCGTTCTGTTTGCCTTGACCGTATTTCTGCGTAGCGCTCTGGCTTTGTTGCCCCTGGTGGGGCTGATGCCCTGGCTCCTCAAGCAGGCCCGGGGTCGCAAGATTCTGATGAGCCCGTGGCTCTGGCTTGGCCTGGCCTGCGGTGCTCTGCCAACGCTGATCTGGGTGTGGAAGAGCATCGCTGCCTATGGAATTGCAGGATTTATGGAGCCACTAAACTTCCCTTGGAAAAAAGTGACGGGAGGAGAAACAGGCTTCCCCTTCAGCAGCTTTTTCTATTATTTCGGTTCCATCTTCTTCTTGCATACTATCCCCTGGTCACCCCTGCTCCCTTTTGCCGTCACCAGCCCCAACCTGTGGGGGAAGGAAGCCGTGGGGCAAACCCATGGTTTTCATCGGCGCTGGCTCCTCTTCGCAACGCCTGCGATCATACTGCTACTGCTTGCCTTCACATCCTCTCAGCACAAACATTATGCACTACCAATCTACCCGTTTGCGGCCCTGATGATTGCCGCAGATCTGGAGTATCGTTTAGCAGGAACCACCAGCTCCTCCGCTAATAAAGCCCTTCCTGGGAGAAGCAATGGCATGGGGTGGCAGTCTTTACGGCGTATTGTCTTAGTACACTTCTTCCTGGCCTGCATAATCCTGGCATTTTGCTTGAGCGATGGTTTGCCAACAGTTAAAGATATTAATATGACACTCGTTGATATGAGAAGACTATATGTAGTCTTGACTTTGCTGAGCAGCGTATGGCTGTTGGCAGGTTTGATAATCTACTGGCCACGTAGAAGCCTTCAACAAAGCTTGAAACCATGGATCACCTGTCATATCCTTGGTGGTTATCTGGTGATTCTTGGTACAGTTCATCTTGGTTTTGTGGGCAACTATTCTCCTGAAGTAAAAGCATTTCTCAGGCAACCTGACCTCCAAAACACGCTATCAACAGCCCCTGTGGATCTGGTGAAAAATGGTAGAGTCAGCAGGATGACCACTCTACTTAGAGCCTATAGTCCAATTATGGGCCAGTCCTGGGCATCATTTGATGAATTCAAGGACCAGGGAGGTCCCCTGGCCTGGATTTACGAACCTGACTTGACAGAGCTGGATTTCCCTTATCGTATTCTTGCCCAAGATCATGGGATTGTGCTGATTCATGTGCAACGCCATGAATGATCCACGCCTGACAGGGATCCTGTAGGCGCCTTGCAAGTCCCCCTCCCCGCAAGCAACCAGGGACAGCCGTCTCCCTGCTGTAGCCTCCGCCATGGCGTGCTCTCCTTGACGGCGCCACTCGCCACTTGGTTGTTTTGAGCGGTTGTTTTGAGTGACGCGGTGATTACGCACCCTTCAATCTCTACCATTTTCGAGATACAGCCTTCGCCTTCAAGAACAGATGCTTCATGGACTCACTGGCCACGGGAGAAGGCTGATGATCAGCACTCATCCTGGCATGGGGCGGGGCGCCCTCTGCTGGTTACGGCGCTGGTTGCCGCTGCTGCTGATCTGGTTGATGGCCACAGCGGCGGACCGGGCCTGGTTGGCGGCGGATCAGGCGGCGCCTGCCTGGGATCAGGCTGACTATCTGAATAGCGCGGTGGACCATGGCCGTGCGCTCGGATTGCTCCCCGGTGGCGAGTGGTCCGGCTGGCGGGATTTTCTCCTGCTGTCACCCAAGATTCCGCCCCTGGCCTCCCTGGTCCACGGCGTGGTGATGGCAGTGGCGGGTGAATTGCCGGATCAGGCAAGCTGGGCCTTGGCCATCTGGCATGGCTTGCTGCTGCTGGCGCTGGATGGCTGGGCGCGGCAACTCCATTCCCCCCGCCTGGCGATTCTGGCGTTGATTCTGGCTGCGCTCAGCCCGGGGCTGATCTCCCTGCGAGTGAATTTCACCCTGGATCTTGCCCTCACTGCAGTCACCACCGCAGCCCTGTGGCAACTCTGGCGCTGGCAACGACCCGCGCCCCACGGCGGCCGTTGGGTTCAGGCCCTCCTGGCTGCGTTGGGGCTGGCGGCGGCGCTATTGGTGAAGCAAAGCGCCATTCTGGTTCTTGCGGCTCCCACTCTCTGGGCCGTGGTGACCGGCATTGGCCAACACCGCCGGCGGCTGCAACTCCTGGCGGGGATGGCTCTGGTGCTGGCCTTGATCCTGCCCTGGCTGCACCAGAACTGGATCACCGCCATCGGCGGCACCCATCGGGCGGTGGTGGACTCTGCCAGATCCGAGGGGGACCCACCAGTATTTTCCCTGGCCAGCCTGCTGTATTACCCGCGACTCTGGTGGCAGCAGTTGGGTGCCCTCCCTTGTCTAGGAGCCGTGGCGGGTCTGGCGCTTGGCCTGGGGCGTCACCTGCGGAGGGGACAGTCCCTAAGGATTGCGCTGCCGGCAGGCTGGGGTTGGTTGCTGGGCTGCGCCGTCAGCGGTTGGCTCCTCACCACCATGAGTCCCAACAAGGATTCCCGCTACATCGCCCCGGTCCTGCCCCTGCTGATCCTCTGGCTCGGTCTGGGTTGGCTGGTCCTCATCTCGGCTCTGCAGCGGTGGCTTGGTTCCTGGAGAGCTTGGGCTGCCGTGACTGCCGCCCTGTTGCTGGCCACAGGCAGCACCGCCGTGGGGCGTGTCACCGCCATTCACAGGGCATCAGGGGAACCCCCTGTGGTCAGCCTGATGACGTTCCTGCATCAGCACACTGGCCACGCCCCCACCACTCTGGTGATGGCGCTGGAACCGGACGGCCCCGATCTCAACGAGCACACCGGAACCTATTACGGCAGATTGAACGGCGGGCAGTTGTTGGCCCGCAGCCTGGGGGAGGCCCATCATCCCCTGGTGCTGGATCAGGCGGAATGGGTGGCGGTGGCCACGGGCGACCAGGGGCGCCACCGGGAAGATGCCCGTCAACTGAGCCATGGCATCCGCAAGGACGGCCGTTTTCAGAAGGTGCGGCAATGGCCCTGGAGCCAGGGGCGGGTTGTGGAGCTTTGGCGGCGTCGGTCTGATGCGACACGGGGGCAACCTTTTGCCCGGCAGTTTGTCGCTCTGGCCCAGGGGCTGGGCGGGGGTCCCCCGGGCCTGGCCCGGTTCATGGAGCAGATCGGCCCAAACCATCAGTTGGACGGCCATTTTCTCTATCAGCAACAGGTGGAAGCCTGGGCCAACCGGCGCCTCGCTCAACACCCCCAGGCCACGGATGCCCTCTGGAGCCTGGCGGCCCTCAATATCTTGCGCCAGGACGCCGGAGCGGCGGATCACTGGCTCGCCCAACTGGAGGCCGTTCTGCCTGAGAATCCCTGGCCAACAACCTATCGCGCCGCGGTGCTGCTCATTGACTGGAAACCATGGGCGGCCCGACGAGTGGCCCATGCCCATCCCCGCTTCCAGGAGGAGCCCCTGCTCAAGACCGTGGGTGAACTGGCGGCCGTGGGGGGTGGCGATCTTACCCGCCTGCCTGCCTTGGGCGCCTCATGGCCAAGGGCTGTGGAGCAGGTTCAGGGGAACCTTTGAGGCGCTTGTCTGTGGGATGTCCGGCCCTCCGGGCCACACCACTGCAAGCTGACGGGCTCCTGTTGGCCAGGTTGAGGCGGAGGAGGGAAGACCGCCCGGACTTGACAACCGGCCAAGGGTTGCTCACCGGGAGCCACCAAGTGGTGAGGACGTTGTGCCTGAGCAGGTCTGGGTGGAATCAAGCGCTCTCCATACCAGGAAAGGGATGGGCGTCCCGGGCCCTGGATGAACACCGGCTCCTCAGGAGGTAGTGTGCCCACCAAGTGGCCCACGGCACGGGTGGGCCAGGCTTCGTTCAGCTCCCAGAGCCATAGGGGGGTGGCCCAGAAGCAGAGCAGCGCCACCCACCAACCCGCCACCAGCATCCCCAGCGCCCAGCGCACCGAGAAGCCCCTGAGCAGCACAATCGCCGCGGTGGCGAAGGCGACGCCAGCACTCAGAAGGGGCCAAAGGGGCAGGCCATGGACAATGGCCAATGCCTGTAGAACCGTGGCCACAAGCAGCGCCAAGCCGAGCAACAGCAGAGGGATTCCCAGTTGTCCCGTACGGCGCTCCCGCCACAGCCGCGCCAGGGCCGGGCCTTCCACACAGGCCAGTGGGGGCCAGAGGATATGGCTATACCAGGGGAGTTGGGTCTTGAGGGACAGCACCACCCCCAGGCAACCCGCCAGAATGCCGAGCCGCCACCGACCTGCCGGCTGCCGCCGCTGGCGCCAGGCCAACTGCAACCCCAGGGGCAACAGCAGGAGCCACGGCCAGCCTCCCTTCAAGATCTCGAAGGCAGGGACAGACAAGCCCTGGTCATGGCCTTCAAGCGCCTCCACCAAACGGCCGAATCCTTGACGGCCCCACATCAGCAGCGCCCCGTCGCCCCGGCTGTAGAGATGCCAGCCATGCCAGGCCAACCCCGGCAAACAGCCCAGCAGACCCCGGAAAACCATGGCGCGCCAACTGCAACGCCACTGCTGAAGGAGAGACTTTCCCTGGCGTTGCCCGTTCATGGGCAGGGTTGCCAGGAGTGTTGCCGCCAGGCCCAGCACCAGAAACGCCATGGCTGCCGGTGGCTTGAGGAGCAACAGGGCGCTACAGGCCAAACCGGCCAGGCCGGCGCCCCGGCGGGGTTGCTTCTGGAGCAACAGCAGCCCCCACCAGAGCAGTAGCGTGGCGGAAATCATGGCCCCATCCAGCATCAGCAGGCGGCCATGGCGGGCCATGGGCAAGGTGGTCATCAGGATCAGCCCCGTGGCCAGACCCTCGTCAGCAACGGGTCCTCGAAGCTGTGGGCTGGATTGCCGAGATTGAAACGCCAGCTCCCGCTGGATCAGCACCACCAGGGGAATGGCTGCGGTGCTCAACATTGCCGGCGCCAGGCGCAACACCGCTTCGTAAGTTCCTCCCAGACGAATGGCCAGGGCAACCAACAGGTGGAGACCTGGGGGCTTGTTCAAGTAGGGCTCCCCCCAGCGCGTGGGCAACAGGCCATTCAGGTCCACCGCCTGGGCAAACTCCAGGGCTGTGCGGGCAATGCCGGCCTCGTCCCAGTCCCGCAATGGAACGTTGCCCAGCCAGGGGAGCCACAGCACACAGGTCAAGAGCCAGAGCAGCAACGGCACAACCCAGGGTCGAGGCCGGTGGAGAAGCATCTGTTCCTGAAGGGCAGGTGAGCCCTACGCTAAGAGGGGGCTGAACCCAGTTGCATCAAGTCATCAAGGGGCCAAACCATGGGGCCGCCAACGCAGGAACCTGGTCCCGATGAAGACGTTGGGCCATCTCCTGTTGTTGCGGCTGATACGGGAACCGGTACCCCACGGCAATGGACGATCTGGAGATCAAGGCCCGTCCGTCCAGGGGGCGCTGCTGGCCATTCTCAGCGTCCCCTGGACGGTGATAGGGTAGGTTACTTCCCGTTCCAAGTGGGACTGCCATGGTTGCGCACATTCCGAGCCAACGATCCGGCTGCAGGATAAGCCCCCTGTTTTTGGCGGGCTGCATTCGGAGTTGAGCCATGTTGAAAAGAATCTATATCGACAATTTTTCGTGCCTGGTCAACTTCGAGTTGGAACTGGACGAGACCAACGTTCTGCTGGGTCCCAACGGCAGCGGCAAAACATCGGTTCTGAGGGCATTGTCTGTTCTTCAGCAACTGATTGCCCGCAGCGCAAGAATCGACGAGGTGATGTCAACGGAAGATCTGACCCGGTGGCAAAGTCGCAATGAACAGCGCTTCGAACTCAATTTGACGATTCAGGACAACATCTACCACTATGCACTGGTCGTTGAGCATGATCGTAATCGCCGCCGCATGAAGATTATCAAAGAACTGCTTACTCATAATGATCGACCCATTTTTGACTCTACGGACAGCAATGCCCAGCTTTATCACGATGATTATACCGAAGGACCCATGTATCGCTTCGATTGGTCCCGTTCAGGTGTTGGCGGTCTGGACGCAAGACCTGATAATGGAAAATTGACGGAATTCAAACGCGCCATCGCCAGATTCGTCATTGTGACCCCATGTCCTCTGCTTTTCCAGAGTGAGGCAAGAAACGAGGATGACTTTCTTGGTTGGCATATGAAAAATTTCGTCAGTTGGTATCGCCATTTTTCACAGGAAAACATGGGTGGCATTTTAACGTTATTCGGGGATCTGCGAGAAGCAATGCCAGGATTTGATTCAATTAACTTAATTGAATCTGGAGAGAACACTCGGACCATGAAGATTCGTTTTCGCGGCGGCGACGAAGATCGCAAGGCAATACTTTTCCGCCTGGATGAGCTCTCCGATGGGCAAAGGTTACTGGTGGCACTGTACAGTCTTATCCACTTGTCTCCCAATCAAGCGTTGCTGTTTCTTGACGAACCAGACAATTATCTTGCTCTGCGGGAAGTTCAACCCTTCCTTGTGAAAATTGGTGAGCAGTGTGGCGACACGTTGGCGCAGGCAGTGATCGTCTCTCATCATCCGGTTACTATTGATTACATGGCAGGAGCAGACGGCAGATGGTTCTACAGGGACGGCGGCATCAGCCCTGTGCGGGTGAGATCAGAGCCCGAGCAGGTGGTCGACGGACTCTCTCTCTCCGAGATGGTGGGGCGAGGGTGGGAGGGATGAGTGGCGTCAAGATCATTCTGCTCTGCGAGGACAAGCAGACCAACTCCTTCGTGCGTAACTTCTTGAAGCACCGGAACTTCAAGGGGCGTGACATCACAACTCTTCCCCTTCCTGCCAGAAGCGGTTCGGGGGAACAATGGGTCAGGAAACAGTACCCTAAGCAATTGGAGGCTATACGTAACAGGAGAAATGCATATCTGATCGTTGTCATTGATGCCGATACGGGCACACTTGACAATCGCCATAAGGAGTTAGCAAAAGCGTGTAGGGAGCAAGATATTCCACCGAGAGACCACAAGGAAGATCCTAATGTACTTCACATCATCCCCCGCAGAAACATTGAAACTTGGCTTGCGTATCTTGATAATAACAACGTCGATGAGTCCACAGTTTATCCTAAGCTAAATAAGGAAAGCGATTGCAAAATACATGCAGAGAATCTATACAATATGTGTCACCGTACTCAAAGGCTCCGTGAGCCGGCACCCCCTTCTTTGCAGAAAGCGTGCATTGAGTATCGCAAGCTTAAAAGCTAAGGACACCTGAAAATTCGCCCCCCTTGCCTGAACAAGCCTGCCCATCCATGCGACCCCCTAGGGGAGGTCGTCCGGTTTTTCGAGGTGCCCTTCAGTCAAAGGCCTTCCATGCAAAGCGGGAGGATGCCGTGTACTTCCAGATGAAGTCCACCACAATGCCAGCCGCCAGCGCCCCGATCCCCAGCCCCTGGCGGCTCGTGTTGGCGTAGGTGGAGGATATTGGCAACAAGGCCGGGGGAGTACACCAGCAGGAACTTGATCAGGTCAAGGAACAACGCCTTGCCCCGCAGACGGCGGGAGCGGAAGGCAAGGCGATTGTTGCCCCAGTAGTTGGAACTGGCCCCCGCAGCAACGGCCACACTCTGGCTGCGGAGAAAGCTCCAGCCCCAAGCTCTGAGGATCAGGAAGAGGTTGGAGTGAACGACCGTCCCCGAGAGCCTCACCAGAGCAAAGCTGATGACGGGCCTGGCTGCCAGGCCACCTGTGAACCTCCCCAGGAGCGACACCACCTGATCCCGGACAACGGCTTTCCCCATGCCTTGGGCCTCTATTTCCCGGACATGGTGGTGTTGTCTGCTGGAAAGCCAAGCCGCTCCCGCACCAGATACAGGGGACGACCCTTCACCTCACGGTAGATCCGCCCCAGGTACTCGCGAAAGATCCCCAGCACCGTAAGCTGGACCCCACCGAGGAACATGACGCCGATGAGCAACAGCGCCCAGCCCCTCCCCCATTCCTCCGTGAACAGCCGCACCACCAGGGCGTAGATAACGGCCGCCACAGACAAGCCGGAGGCCGTGAGGCCCACCCACGTGCCCACCCACGTGGCCACCCGCAGGAGCACGATGGAAAAGGAGAATATGGCGGAGACGGCGAGGGAGACCATCTTCTTCATGGTGTAGCTGGTCTCCCCGGCAAGGCGGGCCTGCCGGTCGTACAGTACGGGCTCCTGACGAAAACCGGTCCAGGCCGCCATGCCTCGCACAAAGCGATCCCGCTCCGGCATGGCCAGGAAGGCATCTTGCTCTCCACAGGGAAAACCACCTGACCAATGCCTGGTGATCAGGCAGTCTTACCGGTCGGATAAAAGTGGAAGTTATTCCGTCATCATCCCTTTGATGCCAGAATTGAGCAATTTCATAGCTATTGTGGCGCAAGAGAACCAATCCAGGTCCCATGCACAACAGGCGCTTCCAGCAGCTACTGCCGTTTACGCCTTTGTTACTTTTACCCCTGCTTCTCTGGAACTTCTTTGACGCCAGTCAGCAAAGTCTTCTCCCCTGGGATGAAGGCTTGTATATGGGGCGAGCCCGTCTCTTCCTTGATCAGTATGAACCATGGACGCCGTTTTCTCAGGCACACCACAAAACGCCAGGCCACTATTGGATTGTGGCCCTATCAATGAGGCTTTTTGGTGTTAGCGATATTGCCGCCAGATTTCCTTTTGTCTTGCTGGCTTTACTCTCCGCCTGGCTTGTTTATGGGATTGGCTCCCTGATTCTGAGCCGTCGTGCTGGCGCCATGGCCAGCCTCATTCTGGGAACATCATATCTTTGGGCGGTCTACAGTCGTACAATTAGCCCTGATATGGCGTATATCAGTTTTTTCCTGGGTGGGGTCTTGCTGCTTCTGCAGGAGTTGGTGAAACCTGCACGGTCTTCAGCAAAGTTCTACCGCTGGCGGCTCTGGTTCGTAGGCGTTCTGTTTGCCTTGACCATATTTCTGCGTAGCGCTCTGGCTTTGTTGCCCCTGGTGGGGCTGATGCCCTGGCTCCTCAAGCAGGCCCGGGGTCGCAAGATTCTGATGAGCCCATGGCTCTGGCTTGGTCTGGCCTGCGGTGCCCTGCCCACTCTGATCTGGGTGTGGAAGAGCATCGCT
>NZ_JENA01000040.1 GCF_000586015.1 Candidatus Synechococcus spongiarum SH4
GTGTGTGCCAGGAGTGGGAAGCGGCCACCCGGCCTGCCCAGGCTTCTTGTCGTGTTGTGGTGCTGCGCATCGGCATTGTGCTGGGGCCTGACGGCGGCGCCCTGGGCAAGATGCTGCCGGTGTTTCGTCTGGGTGTGGGTGGACCCGTAGGCAGCGGCCGCCAATGGATGAGCTGGATTCACCGCACCGATTTTTGTCGGCTGATGGTGGCTGCTCTGGCGGACCCGGCCTTCCGTGGCGTCTACAATGCCGTTGCCCCCAACCCTGTCACCATGGGGGAGATGGCTGCATCCCTGGGGCAGGCCATGGGACGCCCCAGCCTGCTGCCTGTGCCCGCCCCCTTGCTCCAGGCCCTGTTGGGGGATGGGGCCATGGTGGTGCTCAAGGGGCAGAGGGTGCGGGCTGAGGCCCTCGGGGAGCGTGGCTTCAGCTTTGCTTATCCAACATTGCCCGAGGCCCTGAAAGAGATTGTTCACGCCTCTTCCTGAGACGCAACAACCACTGCAGGCCCCCATTGAGGAGCGCCGCTGCCATGAGCAGACCGATGGCGGGCATGAACATGGGTGTCCAGAGTTGCTGAAACCACCCCAGGGGCTGCTCCAGCCCCTGGCCGTGGAAAGCCACCGCCACCACAAACCAGAGGGCGCCAGCCATCACCAGAAACACGTTGACCATCAGGACCCGATCCATCCAGGTCTTGCATGTCTGCAGGAGGTGGGTGAACCGCCCCATCAGTTCAAGCCCCCGAGAATTGCCTGGGCCATGGCCTTGCTACCGCCAGGGGCCCCGATCCTCTCATGGGCTGTGCGCAGACAAATGGTGGGCATGTCCCCATCCCGCAAGAGCACCATCAACAGCCGTGCCGTGTCCTGGGCGTTGACAACAGAGCCGGGCAGTCCCGCGCCACAAAACACAGCCGGCCCCAGCAGGCGCCGCTGGGCCTCCGCAAATCCGGGTGTGAACTGCGGTCCGGCCCCAGGCATCTGCAAAATCGGCTTTGCCAGACCCACGGCCTGCTCCGTGGCGGTCCCGGCCATGGCCACCAGCAGTTGGCTGCCGTGGAGCACGTCGGCAAAGCGCCCCCAATAGAGTTCCACCCCCATGGAGCCGTGGACCAGTTCCATGGCGGCAGCACCAGGACAACGGGGCGAACGCTGCTGCAGACGCCAGCCCTGTTTTGCCGCCATGGCCCCCAGGTGATCCACGGTGACGTCCTTCACCAGCGCCGCGGCCAGTCCCAGGGAATCCCTGCCCAGCTGCCGGGGGAGATGCGCCAGCATGGCCAGCATGAGCGCCAGGTTATCCAACGCTTCCGGCAGGCGGCTGCCGGGCAACAGGCCGACACGGGGATGAGGCAGAGACGGCAGTGGTAGGGGGCTGACCCCCACGGCATCCATGAAGGGATTGCCAAGAAACTGCACCTTCCGATTCAACTGGGTGCTCAGGTCCGCAGCGGTGTGCCGGTCACGGCTGAATACCGCCCGAAACCACTCGCTTTGGAGGATGGGACCACAGGGCCAGGGCAGCCTCAGCCTGCCCTCATAGTGGCTGGAGTAGGCCACCAGGTAGCAGAAGGACGGGCGACGACTCAGACGGGCCACAACCACGGGCACCACGTCACCAACAGCCACCACAGCGCTATAGCTGCGGGCCAGGCCCACAGCGGCCATGGACTGTTTCAATCCGTCGATGGTCTGGCCATTGACCAACTCCTGAAGACGACCCCAAAGACTCTGGTAGCCCATGCCATGGGTGGGGAAACTGCGGGTTGCGGCCACCGTGGGGATACCAAGCTGTTTGTAGGCCTTCCCATGGCCCACCAAGGGTAATGCGGCAGCATATGCGCCCAACCCGGCCAAAGCCCGACCCAGGTGGGCGCCGCTGAGATCTTCCCCATGGCCATTGCTCACCAGCAAAAGCCTTGGAGCATGGGAGCGGATCATGGTTGCCGGAGAAGGGGACGGCCAGGGTTGTTGATCAACTGTCGCGGGAGGGGAAGATCCAGGCCTTGACCTTACGCAAGGTTTCCCAGTCCCCACGGCGTTCCAGGCCGTCCACCATGGACTGCCTGATCTCTTCGGTGAGTTCCGGGGACAGGGTCAGCACCTTCTGGATCTTCTGAATCTGCTCCCTGACCCCCTTGGTGTTGGTTTCCAGCATGGCCAGGCTGAGATTGAGACGGGCCTGGGGATCCTGGGGGCTCAGCCGCACCGCCATGCGCCCCGATTTCAAGGCCGCCAGGGGGCGGCTGGCCAGAAGTTGCAACCAGCACAGACAGGTCCAGGCAGCCCCATGGTTGGGAGAGTTGCGGACAATGTCCAGAAACGTGGGGAGCAACTCCTCGGCACTGCCCCCCTTCCGGTAGGCCGCCAGGGCCTGCTCGAATGCATTCCGGGGCTCATCACCAGGCCCCCCGGCGGGGATGGCGTCATCAACCATCTTGAATGGGTCCGGATCCTGTACTGGGAATCCCACGGTACGACACACCGGATTCCACCGTTAGCCTCCAGCGCCATGTCCCGCCCGCAGCGTTTGTTCCCATCCACGCCATTGCCCATGGCCTGGCTCCTGGCGACCCTGCTCACCCCCGCCGCAGCCCTGAGCCAGGCTGCACTGCCAACCCAGACGCTCCCCATCCGCGCCCAGGTTTGCGGTCCCGTGCCGGGGGAACGTCAACATCAGCCTCCGGCATCCACCTGTGTGGCCCTGGAAGTGCCGGATACGCCGCAGGAGTATTCCATTGGGTTAATGGGGCGCTCCCGGCTTTTGCCGGAGCGGGGGATGTGGTTCCGTTTTGATCAGCAGGAGGCCAGCTTCTGGATGGGCAACGTGTTGATTCCCCTGGATCTGGTGTTTCTGGAGCAGTACGAGCCTGACGGCAATGGGAACGGCGATCCGGCTGGGGTGCTCACGGCGCGCATTGTGAAAGTGGCCCACGACGTTCCCCCCTGCCGGGCCATGCCGTGCCCCACCTACGGGGCCGGACAACCCGTTGACCACGTGGTGGAGTTGGCTGCCGGCGAGGCCCGGCGGCGCAACTGGACGGAGGGGACCGTGGTGGATTTCAGTTGGTTGCAGGATGCGGGTGGGGAGAACGACCGCTCACAATCAACACGGGATTGAGTGGCTGGAGACGGGTGTGCCCCCCCACCGGGCACCCGCGGCTGATCTGCGCCTGGAGGCTATGTACCGCCAGACCGGCATCCCGGAGTTGGCATTGCACGGATGCAAAAGCCTCCAGCGTGGCCAGGGGGAGCACAATGCGCCCACCGGGCTTGAGGCGCGCCGCCGCCTGCTCCACCATGGCCTGACGATCACCACCGCCGCCAATGAGCACCCGATCCGGGTCAGGCAGCTTGTGAAGGACGGCCAGGGCGGAGGACCCGTAGACATGGAGCCTGTGCAGGTCGCAACCCACGGTTACGGCATTGCCCCGGATCAGGGGAACGGCCCCCACCCGCCGCTCCACCGCATGAACCTCCAACCGGGGTCGCAGCCGCATGGCCTCCAGACCCACGCTGCCCACGCCGGCCCCCAAATCCCACATCACCCCACAGGGGGGCAGGTTCAACTCCGCTAGCAGCAGCACCCGCACTTCCCGCTTGGTCATCAGGCCCGGATGGTCCCCGTGCTGGCGCCAGACCCCATCATCCAGGCCGAACCAGGGCAACGGCGCAACCCGGGGACCGGGGCGTCGCAGCAGGACCACCAGATTGAGGGGGTCCACGTCCGTGGGCAGGGCATCGGGCTGCACTTGGCGCAGGCGCTCCGTGGGATGCCCCAGCCGTTCCGCCAACCAGAGGTCGTAGCAACTGATCATCTGGACGGAACGGAGAATGGCCACCACGTCAGCCAGGCCACCCTGGCCCGGATCCGTCAGCACCACCAGGGCGCTGGGGTGGCGGCGGAGTCCGGCCACTAGGTTGTCGGCAGCGCGGCCATGGAGACTGGCCCATGCGGCGTCCTGCCAGGGACGCTTGAGCCGTGCAAACAACTGCTGCATGGAGGTGGCCGCCGGATAAAAGACAAGGTCTTCCCGGGGAAACCGTTGCAGCAACGCACGGCCCAGACCAAACCAGAGGGGATCCCCGCTGGCGAGCACCACACAATGTTTCCCCTGCCGGTGCTGCTGGGCCAGCCATGCCAGCCCTGTGTCCAGAGGATCCATGCTGTGCATCTTCTGCGTCCCGGCCAGGGGTTCGAGTTGCTCCAGCACCCGGGCGGGAGCCAGCAGGCAGTCGCAACCGTTCAGGAGTTGGCGCTGGGGAGCCGCCATGGTGTCGGGGACTCCCGCATCACAACCAATCACGTCAATCCTGGCCATGGCCTTGCTGCAAGACGCCCACAACCTTCATCCCTGCCGTCACGGTCACGTCATCTCTACTGCCATGCCCGCCTCGGATGCCTTCCGCACCGCATCGGCCACCATCTGGCTGGCCAGGCCCTCCGCCAGACCGGGAATCATGGGACGCCCCTCCCCCACGGCTGTGGCCCACCAGTCCAGCAGCCGGGCCACCGGCGCAACGCGCCCATCCGACCATGTGCGGGCAAATCCATAGGCGCTCTCCTCCATCTGAGGCTCCAGGGATCCCCCACGGCGCGCCACCTGCATGGTGAAGCCGTGGACGTAATCCTTCTGGTTGCTGCTTCCCAGCACCACCTGCCCATCACTGCCATAGATCTCCAGCCACATGCCCCGACCATGGCGGGCAACGGAACTGAGGCTCACCTGGGCCACGCCGCCTCGGGCAAAGGTGAGTTGAATCAGCGCCACGTCTTCGGCATCACAGTTACGCAGCCAGCCGCTGGTGGGATCGGGCCGTGACGTGACGGCGGTGGATAGCCTGGCCTGGACGGAGGCAACGGGACCAAACAGCCAGGTCAGCAGGTCAAAGGCATGAACCCCCAGGGCGCCCACAACGCCACCGCCCTGGTCCCGTCTTGCGTACCAGCTCCATGGGCGACCGGGATCGGCGCGACTGCTCATGAGCCAGTCCAACTTCACCAGCCATGGCTGGCCAATACCTCCCTGTTGCACCAGGTCAGCCAGTTGTTGAAACAGGGGCACGGCCCGGTATTCAAAATCCACGCCACAGATGAGTTCACCTTGCAGGGCCTGGATCCGCAGTTGCCGCGCCTCGGCTGCGGAGAGGGCCACCGGCTTTTCCAGCAGCACCGGCTTGCCCGCCGCCATGGCCTGCCGGGCCAGTTCGGCACGGACCATGGGCGGAGTGGCGATCACCACCCCGTCCACGCGGTCGTCCTCCAGCAGGGCGGAAAAATCACTGAATCCCTGCACCTCTTCCCCCTGGGCTGCCGCCGTCACCTTGGGGGGGTCGGGATGCCACAGCGCCGTGACGGTGGTGGACGCCGTAGCCCGCAAGGCCGGCACAATCACCTTGCGACCGAATCCAAGGCCGGCAACAGCAACCCGCAGGGGTGGAACGGTAGACGTCATGGCGCGGAGCATCAAGCAGCAGCCTTCAAGCCTTACAGGTCACGGCAAGTGACATGTGCTTCGCGCCTCAGGCGGGTTCCTGCTCCATAGCCTGACCCAGGGGAAGCGACCCTGTTGATGGCGTAGGCTGGCACACGGAGGATGCCCTGAACCGAGACGCTTCAGACCCGAGACCTGATAGCATCTCTTTCCAGGTCGTCGCGTTTGCCTCGCCAGCAACGATCCAATACCACCAGAATGAACCAGGCCAGGAAGGAACCCATGCTTCACCGTCTTCTCCAGTCTCTGGACGCCATCCATCCGTTCCCACGGGCTGAAGCCCATTGCGACATCCCTTGCAAAATCTATGATCCTTCCACGGCCTTGATCGCAGCCCTATCGGTCGTGCGCCTGATGGACATCATGGAAGAGAAATCCGAGGGCGGCGACATGGCATCCCTGGCGACCCGGAACAGCATCGCCCGGTGCGTCGCGCGCAAGGAAGAGGAAGCGGAGAAGGTGAAGCACGAGGTGCGGATCATCTGGGGCGATTATTTCAAGACGCCGCAGTTTGAGGCGTTTCCGGATGCCAGTGGCGTGGTGCATAAAATCATGCTGCTGGGCGGGGCCTGCAAGCAGGGGGTCAACCGCGCTGACGGAGAAGCCCTGGTGGAGGCGGTGAACCAGTTTGCCGAGATGTTCTGGGCCACCAAGGGCATCAAGACCACCAGGAAAGCCTGCCCCTATCCACCCAGCCTTGCGGTGGTCTATCCGGTGCTTTGATCCGCCTGATTCAAAGCATTGTCCTACTGCCGGGTTTCGGGATTGTTCGCGTGTCCGGGCTCAGTATGGCGCCGGCTCTGGAAGACGGGGACTTCGTTCTGTTTCGCCGATTTTCGCCCGGGGAGAGACCCTCTCCTGGAACGATTGTCATCGTCCGCCATCGGCGCCTGGGAACCATCATCAAACTGGTTGATCAGGAAGCCAAGTCCGGCCGGTTCAGGCTGCGGGGAGTTTCAGCGCTATCAACCGACAGCCGCCATCTGGGGGATGCAGAACTGCAGGACATCATTGGCCGGGCCGTCCTGCGAATAGGGCGCCATGGCGTCTCCCGCCTGAGGGTGAGTTGATTGGGCAGGGCCAGCCATGGACGCACTCAACACAGGCGTATCATGGCCAGCGCCCAGGCCATGGACCTGGCTCCTCTGGCTGAGCCGATTGGGCGGCCCAGTCCACGGTCAGGTCTGCGGCTTGTTGGTCTGGATGTAAAGAATGACAAGAAACAGGGCCGGCACCAAAACAAATAAAAGGCTGGTGATGAAACCCAGGGGGTTCGTTTCCATCCGGGAACGGCAGAACAGAGCAGATTGAGCTTACCATTCCTGGCCATGGGCAGAGGGATAGCGGCCATGGGCTTTGCAGTTTTTGACTTCCATCCCAGGACAGCCTGTGGTCAGGCAAGCTCCCAATCAGGCCTCCCCGCTCCCGTCGCCAGTTTCACCACCATCACCGTCATCCGAATCTGACCCACTGTCCTGGCAGGGGCTCGCCTGGGGACTTGCCGCGGCGTTCACGGTCATGGCGTTCACGGCAGCAGCCAGGGCCTGGTCACCCCCGGGCCAACCGGCCTGGGGACGGGTCACCACCACCAGGGAATCCCGAATTACCGCTTGACAGGCGAGGCGCCAATTCACAGGCCGTCTCTTGAGGAAGCGTTGTTCCGGCGCCGTCCGCGGGGTGAGACAGGCGTCTTCGTCCCGGCCGGCCACGGCAACAAAGCAGGTGCTGCACTGACCGCAGCCCCCGCAGTTGCCCAGCTTCCCCTTGAGGCCGTAGAGCTCCACGCCGGCGTCCAGGGCCACGTCTCTGAGGATGGCGCCTGTCGGGCAATCAACGTCCAACTGTTCTCGCAAGAAGTGGATGGTGGGCATAATCTCGGGAGAGGAACACCGATTCTGAACGGAAACGCCGGGACAGTGTGGGGCGGGCCTGTGTTACGGGCCAGGTTGCAGTTCGCGACGGGGGCGGCCCATGGCCATAGTCCTGCTCTTACATTGATGTCCTGATCGGCCATCGGTCGCTCTCCCTTGAACCAGAGCCATCTGGTTCTCCACTTCTCGCAGATCACCCCTGGAACCAAACAATGGGATTGCCCTGGTATCGGGTGCATACGGTTGTTATCAACGACCCGGGGCGGCTGTTAGCCGTCCACATCATGCACACCGCTCTCGTCGCCGGCTGGGCGGGCTCGATGGCCCTGTACGAACTGGCCGTCTTTGATCCTTCTGATCCGGTCCTGAACCCCATGTGGCGTCAGGGCATGTTTGTTTTGCCCTTCATGTCCCGGCTTGGCGTCACGGGAAGCTGGAGCGGCTGGGATGTTACCGGCGCCACAGCCGTGGATCCGGGCTTTTGGAGTTTCGAAGGCGTGGCCACGGCCCACATCGTGTTTAGCGGCTTGATGTTCCTGGCCGCCATCTGGCATTGGACCTTCTGGGACCTGGAAATCTGGTACGACCCCAGAACCGGTGAACCAGCCCTTGATCTACCCAAAATCTTCGGCATCCATCTGCTGCTGGCCGGGCTGGGCTGCTTTTCCTTTGGCGCCTTTCACCTGACCGGCGTTTTTGGTCCGGGGATGTGGATCTCCGATCCCTACGGGCTCACCGGGCACGTGGAGCCTGTACAGCCGGACTGGGGCCCCGGTGGGTTTAACCCCTTCAATCCCGGTGGCATCGTGGCCCACCATATTGCTGCCGGCATTGTCGGCATCATCGCCGGCATCTTCCATATCACCAGCCGCCCACCCCAACGCCTCTACCGGGCTCTGCGCATGGGCAACATCGAGACGGTGCTGTCCAGCGCCATCGCTGCAGTGTTCTTTGCCGCCTTTGTGGTGGCCGGGACCATGTGGTACGGCAGCGCGGCCAACCCCGTCGAGTTGTTCGGCCCCAGCCGCTACCAGTGGGATCAGAACTACTTCCAGCAGGAGATCAACCGCAGGGTGGACGTGGCGCAGGCCAACGGGGCAACCCAGGAAGAAGCCTGGTCCACCATTCCCGAGAAGCTGGCCTTCTATGACTACGTGGGCAACAGTCCTGCCAAGGGGGGCCTCTTCCGCGTGGGTCCCATGGTCAACGGGGATGGGCTGCCCACCAGTTGGCTGGGTCACCCGGTCTTTACGATGGGGAAGGTCGGGAGTTGTCCGTGCGGCGCCTGCCCAACTTCTTCGAGAACTTCCCCGTGGTTCTGGAAGACGGAGACGGGGTGGTTCGGGCTGATATTCCCTTCCGTCGGGCCGAGGCGCGCTATTCCTTCGAGCAGACCGGTGTTACAGCCAGCGTCTATGGCGGCGAGCTCAACGGGCAAACCGTTACGGACCCGGCCCAGGTGAGGAAACTGGCGCGAGCGGCTCAACTGGGCGAGCCCTTTGCGTTTGACCTGGAGCGTTACAACTCCGACGGCACCTTCCACAGTTCCACCCGGGCCTGGTTCACCTTTGGCCATGCCTGCTTTGCCCTGCTCTTCTTCTTTGGCCACATCTGGCACGGGGCCCGCACCCTCTATCGGGATGTGTTCGCCGGCATTGATCCCGATCTGGGCGATCAGGTGGAATTTGGACTGTTCCGCAAGCTTGGTGACGAATCCACCCGCCGTCTCCCCACACAGGCGGCTGCGTCCCAAGCTGGAACCCCCACTCGCTGAACCCCAGGAGCTCAACATGGAATCTCTCTCCTACATTCTCATTCTCTTCCTGGCCCTCTCCACCCTGTTCTTTGCCATTGCCTTCCGAGATCCCCCGAAGATCGGCAAGTGAATGAACGGCTGAACGCAGCCAGCCCCCTTCCCGGACCCCTGTTCAAGCCCCCGCCATTGCGGTTGGGGTTTGGATGGGGGTCCGATTACAAAAGCAAGTGGACGGTGTAACTGGTGTCCTATACTTTGCCCATGGCTTAACCAGCCCTGATGCAGTGTCCAAACTGTCGGCATCCAGAAAGTCACGTGCTGGAGTCACGCCCTGCCGATCTCGGCCGCAGTGTGCGCCGTCGCCGTGAGTGCCTTGGCTGTCACGAGCGTTTTACCACCTACGAGCGGGTGGAAGTCATTCCGCTGACTGTGGTCAAGCGGGATGGTCGACGTGAGTCGTTTAATCAAGGTAAGATGTTCCACGGCCTGAGTCAGGCCTGCGAAAAAACAACGGTCACGCCAGAGCAGGTGAGGCTCATCGTCGAGGAGGTGGAAAGCTTCCTTCAGCAGCGCAACTACAGGGAAATTACCAGCAAGGAACTGGGGGAACTGGTACTGGCCCGGCTGGGCCAGCTTAGCGAGGTGGCCTACATTCGCTTCGCTTCGGTCTACGGTCAATTTGCCAGCGTTGACGATTTCTCCGCCATCCTCCGGCTTCTGGAGAAGCGCGGTGAGCAACCGTTGCGGCTGCGTTCCAACCTCTCAACGCCAGGACCGTGAATTGCTAAGGTGAGTGTTTCCCATGGCGGTGCGGCAGTCGCCAGGGACCTTCACGATTCACCCTGCTTCCGGCAGGCTGCCG